>JABFSC010000032.1 GCA_013140885.1 Deltaproteobacteria bacterium
GCTTCCAGCTAATGCGTAGCCGGGCCAGGGCCAAACTCACACTTGGTCGCGAGACCTTGATGCCGTGCTCCGTCTCCAGGTAATGGCGCAAGAGCGGCGCCGTCCACACGGTCGCCCGATACCCCACCTCCCGCGGGTCTTGGTCAATGAGCTGATCAATCAGGGGATCAATAATCTCCCGGGCGGTCCGGGGTCGACCGCTCCGCAGACCATCCTCGAGCCGCCGGGCGATCTCCAGTCCTCGGCGCTCCTCAAACCGCGCACTCCAATTGAAAATCGTGCGCCGACTCACCCCCAGCCGCTCGGCCACTTCGCGGGTACTTTCCCCTTCCTCGCGCCACAGCAAGGCTTGCGCGCGGCGCAGGGCTTTCCCATCAGCCGTGTGGGCTGCTACCTCTTCCACGATCCTCCTCGCTCTCTTGGTGAGACTCCCTCTCATGTTCACTGCTCCTTACCTCCTGGGTTGATGCCTTATGATACCTATGAAAGAATTTTTTAGAAGCTACTTAATTCATAGTTGACCCGTTCCGCCAGCCATCGCTTCGCGAGTTCTTCCGCGCTTCCTACGCCGTGAAAAACTGCAAGCGTGTGAAGACGTTCGGCGAGGGTGGGTGTCAGTCGGATAGCCTTGGGGCGGACGAGGCCAGTAAAACCCTCAACCGGTGCCCATTGTTCTGGTCGATTGGTCTCAGCACGAAGGCGTGCGATGGTGGTCTTCGTCAATTTGCGCATACCATTACTCCAGAGGCCATGCGGTAATCACTCGTATGGCCTCCACCAGCCTATAGCTTGACGAAGAGGTCCTTCACCCCGTCACTCGTCAGCCGCGACACCGTGGTGATCTTGTCGCTAAACTCCTTGAGCGGCCCCAGCGAATTGGAGCCGACATCAATCAGGATGGAAAACAACGAGAAGCCCATCGCCTCCTTGTCCGCCCGGAAATTGTTCGCCCACTCTGGACTCACCTGACATTCCCCGTCGGTGATAAAGACAATGTCCCCACGCTTGAACCGGGCCTGGCGTAAACAATCGAGTGCCGCATTGAGCGGCATCTCGAAGTCCGTACCTCCACCGGGGAAGTATTCCGCTAGTTTCATCACCGTGCCCATGTCCACGCCGTACCGTTCGCGCGGATTTAAGTCGAAGGTCTGGAGCGGTGTCTCGGCGGACGAAAAACAGAGGACCCGAAACATGCGTCGCTGCCGCCGGGCGATCTCAAGTAAGGTCAGCGTCAGCGCTTTCGCCCAGATTTCCTTGTCTCCCATCATCGACGAGCTGCCATCCAAACAGACAACCACCGGACCCTTGCCTTTTTCCTCAATGCCTCGGAGTGAGTAGAGCAACAGCTCATTGTCGACAAACCGCCGGGCGAAATCTTTCCGCAACACTGGGTGATTGAGCGTCAACAGTTCATGGGGCAGCAAGCGGCTCACTTCACTGCCCATGCCCACCTCGAACATTTCCTCATTGGTGCGCTCGAAAATTTTGCGCCGCAGGGCTAGCGCGTGATCCTTCATGCGACCCACCATCTGCGCCAGTTTCTTGAGCTTCTCATTACCGGCGAGATGTTTGCCGAGTTCGATTTGCCGACCGGGAGCGGATTTGCTGTCTCCACCCCCAAGCGCGCGACTCCAGGACTCCGCCTCTTGCGCGGCCTCGTCGAGGTTACGGGCCACCTTGAGCGCTTCGCCGCGAAAGCGTGTCTCGGCTTCTTGCTGGACCCGCGCCAGGTCGTCGCGCAGTTGCTTGGCTTGTTGTCGTAAGCGGGTCTCTTCCGCGCGCGCTTCACTGGCGAGTTTATTCGCGGCTTGCTCCAAGAGGGCTTTCGTCTCCTTTGATAAGTCACTCCGTGACGAGTCACCCTGGTCAGCGAGTTCCTTGGCGATGTCCTTGGCGTTGTTCGCCTCGCTGATTTTCTCTTGGACGGTCTCTTCCTGCTTTTGCAGGTTCCACAGGTCGAGGAGATCACGCCGAGTGAGGGGTTTTTCCGCCTTGAGCAAGGAGAGCGCGCCCTCACCGAGTAGGACGGTTGCAAGCCCGGCCTTGCCCTCATCAAGGACCGTTGCCTCACGGAGGAGTTGCGCGAGGTCTCCCTGGTGCAGCCCAGCCAGCAAGACGCGGTTAAGCGCCGCGCTGGGAAGCACCATCTCTTCCGGGAAGAAGACGACGTTGTGCTTGAAGACAGCACAGAACAAGTCGAGCAGGAGGGAGTCGAAGCGGGGCACCAGCGCGCCGCCACTTTCTTCTATCTCACGCAGGGACGGAGAGTCTTCCCGGAGTTTCGCATACGCCGCCCGATCGTAGGCATCGCTCTCGATCCAGCAGGTCCGTTCTGGGATCGGCGCCGGAGGGGGGAGGATAAAGCGAGACTTCTTCTTCGCTGGTACGCGTTTGGGCATGGGAGTCCCCATTGTCACACGATGCTCAGGCGTGAGCAGCGGCGATCTGCCACTCTCCACTCCGGCGCAACCGCACCTCTTCCGGATCGAAATGTTCGGGTAAGGCGTGGGCGCATCGCGCCGCATGCTCAAATGCTTGTTGGTCCTCGAGCCCCAGGGAATTCAACACGGGCTTATGGACCTTCTCTTCGTGAATTTTCTCGCTGTAGAGATTGGTGCGTTTCACGGACCGCAGATAGGTGCGCACCTTGGGAATGAAGCGTAACGCGGGCATCGAGAACCCAGCGAAGACTTGCGTCAGCGTATCGCACGTCAGTGACGGAAAATACTTGAGCGCGCTACGCACGATATGCAGAAAAAGACTGTGGTGGGCCAGTTCATCCTGGGTGACAAGCCGACAGGCTTCCGACGCGCCAATCTCGTAGCCCCGCTGCCGTTCTTCAGGCGTCGGCGCGGGCGGCAACCCATATTCCGCGCGCACGCGCGCGCGAACTTCCTGATAATGATAGAAAGTCGCACGCTCCTGGATCATCGCGTAGATGGTCGTGGCCAGCGGGCTCTCGACCCCAGCATGTTGCTGCGGCTGCCAACGCGAGTCACGAATCTTGTCCAAATACTCGGTCAATTGCGTCTCCGTGCGGGCGTTGGAATGCTTGAGGAGTAGTTCCCACGCCACGCCGTGCCGCGCCTCCTCCGCTCCCCACTGGAGATGCAGGTTGCGTCGCGTACGGCTCTCACGAAAAGCGACGAGCCCTTCTTGCACATAGTCACTCACGAACTCCTCGACCCCCATGAACCCCTCAATGAGGTTGGCGGTGTCCTCACTGAGCAGATGGCCACGCGCGCGCATCTCCTCCACGGGCAAATCATGCCACGGCGACCAATTGCGTTGTTTCACCGCGCGTGTGAAATAGGCGAGGTAGTGTTCGTGGACGGCCTGGTCAAACGCGAGTTGCCGGGCCTCTGAAGTCCACGGGCCAGTCATAATGGTGACCGCTGGAGGAGTGGGGGAAACGGCGGAAGGGAGAGTTGATTTCATAGTATCCGTTCTGGAGCCCGAGGCTCCGGTAGGGGGACGGTCAATTTCATTCTGATGTATCAAGTAGGCTCCGAGTTCCCGGATGGGCAATTGCCTTAAGTTAGCGAGTTTCGAGTTTCAGGTTCCGAGTTCCCTCTCCCTGCTGGGAGAGGGTTAGGGTGAGGGGAATCAAGTGATCTTTTCCTTATTATGAGCCCACGTCGTGATCTCAGAACTTCGTCAACAACTGTTGTTGGATGCTCTGGACTTCCTGGCGGATGGTTTCGACTTTTCCTAATGGTCGGCCGAGGTCTTCCACCTTCTGACTGATGTCCTCAATTTTCTTCAAGATATGGCGAATCTTGGTGTGCGCTTCGATCACCGCGCGGGCCTGCTGTTCCTTGCTGTTCCATTGGCGTTCGGCATAGTCCCGCAGCTCACGAGTCTGGAACAGCAGCTCCTGCACTTCGTCTTCATAGCCATGGATAAGCCCATGAATGACAGTGCGCACCTCACCCTGCTCGCCGGGGTCTCTCCACAGAATATGTTCAAGGAAAAAGAGGTCCGACTCGCGCACCGTGGCTCTACCGTGCAGATAGGCCAACGCCTTGAGCACGCTGAGACTCTGACGATAGCGGCGATCCGACGCGACGATATTTTTCTTTTGTAACTCGCGTCGGATATTGCCAATTTCATTGAGAATCGGGTCTGGCAGGGCCACCGCTCGCACCTCGGCCTGCATCTGCTGCAATTCGGCGAGCGTCATGGTGGTACGCTCGCTGGGCTCCGTGGCCAGCAGCATTTTGAGGAAGCGAAATTCCTCGTTGATATAACCCACGACAAAGCGCAGCAGAAACCGATCATACAACGCTAGCAGTTCATCATCCTCAGGCAGTTCATTACTAGCGCCGAACAGGGTCAGCAGCGGGACCCCGGTGACTTGGCGGCCATTATGAAACAGCCGTTCGTTGATGATGGTGAGAATGGCATTGAGGATCGACGAACTCGCCTTAAAGACTTCATCGAGAAACGCGATGTGCGCCTCTGGCAGTTTGTGGGCGGTGACGCGACGATAGTCGTCGGCTTCGAGCGCCTTGAGACTGACGGCGCCAAACAACTCTTCGGGTGTGGTGAACTTGGTCAACAGCCATTGGAAGTAGGTGGCGCCAGTGATGCGGCGACAGAGTTCATCCGCGAGCATGGATTTCGCGGTGCCCGGTGGGCCAACGATCAATAGGTGTTGCGCGGCCAGAAGCGCGGCAAGGGCACCATCAATCAACTCGGTGCGTTCGAGGAACATCTGTTGAAGTTCCTCGCGAATAGCGCGCAATTTCTCTTGAGGGGTCATGTGGGTCAGGCTTAGCAGATCGTAAGGCGACGGGGAACCCTGAAAAGAGGAATGGGCGAGCGGGTGAATGGGCGAATGAGCGAAGAATGAAAAACGTTCTGGCTCCGATTCCCCGATTCGTTCTTTCCCCTTCACTTGCATGACCGGCAAGAGCATTGTCACTATCGTGGTCCATCTATTCCTGCTACGAGCGCTATTATCTGTTCGCTGCTCTTAGGAGGATGCCGATGCTACTTTCCCAGTATCGCAGGTTCATCACCCTCTCACTCTTCTTCTTTACCGTTTGGATACCACCAGTCAGAGCGCAGCTCACGCTGGTCAAAGACATTAACCTCCTTCCTCCGAGCTCCGCTCCTAACGAGCTCGTAGCCATTGGGAACATTGTCTACTTTGTAGCGGAGACTATCGACACCGGTGCGGAGCTCTGGCGGAGTGATGGGACGGCGGCGGGCACGGTCCTGGTCAAGGATATCCGGCCTGGCAGCGTCGATTCCCTTCCTCTCAACCTGACCGCCGTCAACGGGGTGCTGTATTTTACGGCCATTAATAACGCAACCGGCAGGGAGCTCTGGCGCAGTGACGGGACAGCGGTGGGCACGGTCCTGGTTAAGGATATCCGGCCTGGCCGTGGTAGCTCTACTCCGGTCAACCTGACCGCCGTCAACGGGGTGCTGTATTTTACCGCGAATAATGGGATCACCGGCGTTGAGTTGTGGCGGAGTAACGGGACGGTGGCGGGCACGGTCTTAGTCAATGACATCCGGCCTGGCCGTGGCAGCTCTACTCCGGTCAACCTGACCGCCGTCAACGGGGTGCTGTATTTTACCGCCATTAATAATGCAACCGGCAGAGAGCTCTGGCGCAGTGATGGGACGGCGGTGGGCACGGTCTTACTCAAGGACATCCAACCTGGCAGTGGCAGCTCCAGTCCTGTCAACCTGACCGCCGTCAACGGGGTGCTGTATTTTAGCGCGAATAATGGGGTCACTGGCGAGGAACTGTGGCGCAGTAACGGGACGGCGGTGGGCACGGTCTTAGTCAATGACATCCGACCTGGCAGTGGCAGCTCCAGTCCTGTCAACCTGACCGCCGTCAACGGGGTGCTGTATTTTGTCGCGAATAATGGGGTCACCGGCGCGGAACTGTGGCGCAGTAACGGGACGGCGACGGGCACGGTCTTGGTTAAGGACATCGCGCTTGGCAGCGCTGGCGCTAGTCCTCGTTCCCTGACCAACGTCAACGGAGCGCTGTATTTTGTCGCGGATGATGGCGTCACGGGCGCGGAACTGTGGCGGAGTAATGGGACGGCGACGGGCACGGTCCTGGTTAAGGACATCCTGCCTGGTAGTGACGGCTCCTTTTCTTTTCTTCCCGACCCCCTCCCTTTCCTGACCGCCGTCAACGGAGTGCTGTATTTTGTCGCGGACAATGGCGTCACCGGCGCGGAGCTCTGGCGCAGTGACGGGACGGCAGCGGGCACGGTCCTGGTTAAGGACATCCTGCCTGGCAGTGGATGGGCTCTTCCTTTCAATCTGACCAACGTCAACGGGGTACTGTATTTTATCGCGGATAATGGCGTCACCGGCTACGAGCTCTGGCGGAGTGATGGGACGGCGGCGGGCACGGTCTTGGTCAAGGACATTTTGCCTGGCGGTGGGAGCTCTGCTCCTGAATTTCTGACCAACGTCAACGGGGTGCTGTACTTTATCGCGGATAATGGTGTCACGGGCTATGAGCTGTGGCGCAGTGACGGGACGGCGGCGGGCACGGTCTTGGTCAAAGACATTTGGCCTGGCAGTGGCGGCTCTGCTCCTTTCGAGCTGACCAACGTCAATGGGGTGCTGTATTTTAGCGCGTTTGATGACGTCACTGGCACCGAGGTCTGGCGCAGTGACGGGACAGCGGCGGGCACGTTCCTGGTCCAGAACATCAGGCCTGGTACTGGCGGCTCTATTCCTGCCTTCCTGACCAACGTCAACGGGGTGCTGTATTTTAGCGCGGATGATGGCAGATCCGGGTTCGAGTTATGGCGAAGTGGGCCGTTCAGGGTTCGGTGGTAAACAGAAATCAGGGAATCAGCGAACGGACGATGGAGCGCATGGACGATGGAGGAAAAGCTTTCTGGCTCCGATTCGCCCGCTCGTTCTTCCCCTGCTCTAGCCTCCCTGCGGCTCGCTGGTCTATAAGGACGACAAAGATAAGTTCTCGCATAAGGAGGGCGTTATGGCTGGAGCACTCGATGGGATCAAAATTCTGGAGCTGACTCGTGTGGGCCCTGGGGCTTTTTGCACGATGATGTTGGCTGACATGGGCGCGGAAGTGTTGAAGATCGAAGCGCCACCGTCAGGCAAGCTGGCGGGCTCCGGCGCGTCGCCGAAACCCGAAGACGCGCGCAAACTCGCCACCAGTTTTACCAATCGCAATAAGAAGAGCATGACCCTCAACCTCAAGGACCCGGCTGGACAAGCCATCTTGCAGGACTTGGCGAAGAGCTACGATGTGTTGGTTGAGGGCTTCCGCCCAGGTGTGATGCAACGGCTCGGTGGCGATTACGAAACCCTGAAGAAACTGAATCCGCGCTTGATTTACTGCGCGTTGAGTGGCTACGGCCAGGATGGCCCTTATCGTGATTATCCCGCGCACGACTTGAACTACCTTTCTCTCGCTGGGATGGCGAACCTCATTGGTCCGCCCGAAGGGCCACCGTCCATCCCGCTCAATGTTGTGGCGGATTACGCTGGCGCTTCGATGCACGGGGTGACTGGCATCATGTTCGCCCTGTTCGCGCGTGAGCGGACGGGCAAAGGCCAGTTTGTCGATGTGTCTTATCTCGACACCACGATTTCGTTGTTGGCGGCGACGCCGAACGTGCGCGATTATTTCTCGGACGGTGTTATGCCTGGACGCGGCAAGGGCGTGTTCGGCGGCGGGTACGCCTATTACGGCTTCTACGAAACCAAGGATCACAAGATGATTACCATTGGCTGCACCGAGCCGTGGTTGTGGGAGAATCTGTGTGACGCCATCAATCGCCCCGACCTGAAAGATTGCGGCATGAAAGCGGGCGATTTCTCCGGCTATACCAACGACCGGCACGTCTACGCGCGAGCCGAGTTACAGAAAATCTTTCTCACCAAAACGCGTGAAGAGTGGTTCGAGATGCTGACCAAAGCTGATGTCTGTGTCGGCAAGGTGTATGACGTGCCCGAAGTGTTTCAAGATCCGCAAGTGAAGCATCGCCAGATGGCGGTGGAGTTAGACCATCCGGTCGCGGGCAAAGTGATGCAAGCGGGCATCGCGGTGAAGCTCTCCGATACGCCAGGCTCGATTCGCTCATTCGCTCCAGCATTGGGCGCGAGCACGGACGAGGTGTTGCGCGCCATCGGCTATAACGAGGCGAAGATCGCGGAACTGCGGGAGAAACGAGTAGTGTGAGAAAGCATTCAGCGATCAGCTTTCAGCATTCAGCCGGACAGGCTCGTCTCTTGTTTTGTTGAAAGCTGACGACTGAGAGCTGACCGCTTGAAGCTATGCGCCTCTCCTTCGACCTTGGCACCCTGGTCCTGCGCGATCCGCCAGCCGGGTTTCAGCCACCATCTTGCTTTCAGTGGGATGGGCGCGTGGATCGCTGGCGCGCGCAGGCGTACCACTACCGCGCCATCGTTGAACAATTCAAGACCGACCGCATCCAGTACGAGAACGCCGCTCCCGCCTATCACACCCTCAAACTCGCCAGCCGTCTGACCCAAACCCCACATCCATTTCAGACTGAAGCCCTCGCGGCGTGGAACAGCGCCGGTCGCCGCGGCGTGATTGTGCTGCCGACCGGGGCCGGCAAAAGCTACGTCGGGCAGATGGCGATTGAAACAGTGCAACGCGGCACGCTTGTCGTCGCACCCACGATTGACCTGATGAACCAATGGTATGACCTGCTCTGCGCCGCGTTTGACGCGCAGGTCGGGTTGATTGGCGGCGGTTATTATGAGCCGCAAGATTTGACGGTCACCACTTATGACAGCGCGTACAGTCATGCGGACCGTCTCGGCAATCGCTGGGGCTTGGTGATCTTCGACGAATGTCACCACTTGCCCGGTGAGATGTATAGCCACGCCGCCGAGATGTGTCTGGCGCCATATCGCCTGGGGCTCACGGCCACGCCGGACCGCACCGATGGCCGCCACGCCTTGCTCGATCACCTGATTGGCCCGCAAGTCTACGTCAAAGGGATCAAAGACCTCGCCGGCGATTACTTGGCGGACTATGTGGTGGAGAGAATCAAAGTCACCCTGACACCAGACGAGGAAGCCGAGTACAAACGCACGCGCGGCACCTTCTCGAATTTCGTCATTGACCACGGGATCGTGTTGGATGGCCTCGCGGGGTGGCACCACTTTGTGCGCGAAAGCGCGAAGAGTACCCAAGGCCGCCAAGCGATGCTCGCGCACCAACGCTCCAAGAAACTCGCGCTCGGCACCTCGGCCAAATTGCGCACGCTTGATTTTCTCCTCAAGAAACATGCGCGCGAGCGGGCCATCATCTTCACCAGCGACAACGACACGGTCTATGCCATTTCCGCCGCGTTTCTGATTCCGGCGATTACACATCAAACGCCGACTAAAGAGCGCAAGGAGATTCTCGAAGGCTTCAATCGCGGCGACTATCTCGCGCTGGCCACGTCCAAGGTGCTCAACGAAGGCGTCAACGTGCCAGAAGCGAGCGTGGCGATTGTCTTGTCTGGCTCCGGCTCGATTCGCGAGCACGTGCAACGCCTGGGGCGCATCTTGCGCAAACGGGAAGGGAAGCAAGCGATTCTTTACGAGGTCATCACCGCTGGGACCGTCGAAGAGCGCATCAGCCAACGACGACGACAGCATGATGCGTATCAGTAGAAAAATAGGCGGTCAGCTCTCAGCGGTCAGCTTTCAGCAAGAGCAAATGCCCGCGCATCCTGGGGCTTCGGTTCGTATCGGAAGTAAGGAAGCACCTTCCGCGTTTTTGTCTAGCTGACAATTGACTGCTGAAAGCTGACTGCTCTTCCTTGTATTTTTCCACCGATGTTGATAGCTGAGCGGTCATCGCCATACATAAGGAGGAATTTTATGGGTGCTACGGAAAATAAGCAGTTAATCCAGGACGTCTTCGCGGCATGGGCCAAAGGCGACGGCGCGGCGTTCTTCAACATTTTGGCTGATGACGTGCGATGGACGGTGATCGGTAGCAGCCCGGTCTCGCGCACGTACACCAGTAAGCAAGCCTTCCTCGAGGGCGCGACTAAACCGTTGAGCGCGAAGCTGGCGGGGCCGATTCAGCCGACCGTGCGCAACATTATCGCCGAGGGCGACACGGTCGTCTTGCAATGGGAAGGCAAGGCCGCCAGCAAGTCCGGCAAACCGTACAACAACAACTATTGCTGGGTGATGAAGATCGGCAACGGCAGAGTGACAGAAGGGACGGCGTATATCGACACGGAGTTGGTGTCGGAGTTGTGGAAGTCGTAAGGGCACTGGGATACTGAGCGCTTGAGTCATCGGGGCATTGCAGGCACGAGCCGAATGCCCTGATGAGTTGACCAGACCGCACCGCTCTACTATTGTCGCCGCACTATGACAGAGCACCAGAACGGGACAATCGGGGTTCCAGGCACGAACGAACGGCTGGCTCTTGCTGATGTCGAGGAACGACTCCGGCAGGTGCGCGGGCGCTGGAATTTTCATACCGCGCAGCATCATCTGTATCGCCTGGGTACTGCGCTCGCTCTCGGCACCGCGCTCCTTATTGTCTGTACCTTCATATTGTCTCCCCTGCTGTTTACCCTCCTCTCTTGGCCAGTTCTGCTCCTGCTCGCCTTCTGTTTTCTCTTTTTTATTCGCTGTGGAGTTGGCGACTGGGCGGACCTCAATACCATCGCGCGTCGCGTGGACGCGCAGGTGGGCTTGAAAGAGCGACTCGCGACCCTCGTAGCGCAGCTCACCAGTGGTGTGATCGGCAAACCGTCCCCTTCGCCCCTGTGGCCACATCTCCTCGCCGAGAATACCCGACTCCTTGACGAATGGGCGGTGAAAAAGGTTGCGCCCTCGCGCATTCCGTGGAGCATGGTGCCATTTCTGCTCGCGCTGCTGCTGCTGGTGTTCACCGCTTCTATCCCCATGCTTTCGGAACGATCCGTCCAAGCGCCGTTCTCGCCGGAGAATCTCAGCACGGTCTTGGCCGATCTCCCCAACCGCGCCGGTGAGCTGCTGGATCGGCAACTCTCTTTACTGCCCGATACGCCGAAACAGTGGGGTGGTGGGACTCTATTCGACACGCCACAAAACGACGGAAAAAAACCCCAAGACGCGCTTGAACAGGGCAATCCTGAAGATCAACAGCAACCTGAGAATAGTGACAACACCCCCGCGCAGTCGCTCGCCTCCTTGCCGCAAGCGTTGCAAGAGAAGATTCGTCAGGCGCTGCAAGGGCTGCCAGATAAAACCCCGAAACCGCCAACACCAGAAGACCAAACGGCGGAACAAGATCCGCGCTTGGCGCTGCAAGCGAACAAGGAGCAGAAAACTCCGGGCGCGCGGATGGAAGGCCAAAGCCCGGAATCAGGTGGGCAGTTGCCGAATAATTCACCGGGACGCGGCGACAAGAAGAAAGATGGTCCCACCAGCGGCAAAAACTCGGGTTCAGCCATGTCCATGCCTTCGCTCGGCACTGGCCTGCAACAACTTGAACATGCGCAGCTTGAACGGAAAAATGCCAAAGGGGCTTTTCAACCCGATAGCCCACAGATGCCGGGACGGGGCGGACAAGCCGGAGAAGGCGGTCCAGGCGCTGGCAGTGGCACCGACCCCCGACTCTATGGTGAGGAAAAGATCACCGGCAAGGGTGGCCAGACTTTTCAGCTCTCGCTGGAAACCACCCATAAGAAGAGCCATGAAGGGGAGACGGACCCCAACGAAGAGGACACCGGCGGCATTATCGAGAAATCGACCAAGGGCCTCAATCAAGAGCAGTCGTTTGATGATGCGATTCGCAAGTCGCAAGTGCCCGCGGAGTACGAGGATATTGTGAAACGTTTATTCGTGCGAGGAGAATCACGGTGAGTGAAGCACCAGCTACCCAAATGATCGCCGATTTTCAACAAACCGTCCGCCGCATCGAGACGGAACTGGCCAAGGCCGTGGTCGGTCACGAAGACCTGGTCCGCAATATCTTGATCGCCTTTTTCGCGGGCGGTCATGTGTTGATCGAGGGCGTGCCCGGCACCGGCAAAACCTTGATCGTGCGGTCGCTCGCCGATGTGTTCAATCTGAGCTTCAACCGCATCCAGTTCACCGTCGATTTGATGCCCGCCGATATTACTGGCACCCGCATGGTGATGGACCGCGACGAGGGGCGGCGCGAATTCGTTTTCGTCGAAGGGCCGATCTTCTCCCACGTGTTGCTGGCGGACGAGATCAACCGCTCCACACCCAAGACTCAGGCCGCGCTCTTGGAGGCGATGGCCGAACAACAAGTGACGGTCGCGGGCACCACCTACCGGCTCGCGCCACCGTTCTTCGTGCTCGCCACGCTCAATCCCATTGAGATGGAAGGGACCTATCCACTGCCGGAAGCGCAGCTCGACCGCTTTTTCTTCAAGGTGCGCCTCACCTATCCGACGCATAACGAAATTCAGCGTATTATCAACACGACGACCACCACGGTCGTGCCCGACCTCCACCCGGTGTTCGTGCACGCCGAAGCGCCGGAGAAGGTCATGGCCCTGCGCACGCTGGTGCGCGAAGTGATGGTCGCCCCGCAGATCGAGGAGTACATCGCCGCGCTGATTCATGCCACGATCCCGGCGGGGGCCAAGTATGTCAACGCCGCGGACACCGCGCGGACCATGCTGCCGAAGGATGACTTCGTCAATCGTTACGTCTCGTTTGGCTCCAGCCCGCGGGGAGGGCAGACGCTGCTGCTGGGGGCGAAGGTGGCGGCGCTGCTCAATGGGCGCGCCAATGTCAGTTATGAGGATGTGGACCGCGTGGCCGTGCCCGCCTTGCAACATCGCCTGGTGCTCAACTTCGCGGCGGAGGCGGAAAATATCGATCCCGCGATCATCGTCGAGCGTATCCTGCAGTCCGCCCGCAAATTGCGCCGCTAGGCCGAAGAGTTGATGGGGCTGACATCGTGGCGCTGACTGATTTTACCTTCTTTCGCCAACTCGACCGCCTGCGCTTGCGGATACGGACCGCGCGTGGCCACCGGCCTGGCGAAACCCTGATCCCTCGCGCGACCCAAGCCTGGGGCGTTGAGTTCGAGTCCTATAAGGATTATGTCCCCGGCGATGACTTCCGCTACGTCGATTGGAACGCCGTGGGGCGACTCGATCAACTCGTGGTGCGCACCTTCACCGCCGAGCGCGAGATTCCCGTCCATCTCTTCCTCGACACCAGCGCTTCGATGGGGGCACCGGCGATAGATCACAAGTTCACGTTCGCCACGGACCTAGTGTCCGCGCTGGGGTACGTGGTGCTCAACAACAACGACCCCCTGCACCTGGTCGCGCTGGCCGCCCCCAAGTCCGGGCACCAGCCCTTTCGTCCGGCACCCATGTTGCGCCATCGCAGTCAGTTCTCTCGCCTGCCGGCGTTTTTACAGACCCTCATCCCTGATGGAAAAACCTACCTCCGTGAGACCGTGCGCGCCTACATTGAACAGACCCACGAGCCCGGGGTCGCCACCCTCGTGTCGGATTTCCTCGTGGAGCCCGCCCAATACGAAGGCGCGCTGACGTTGTTGCAAGCGCGAGGCTACGAGGTGCGCGCGGTGCACATCGTCGGCGCGGCGGAACTCGCGCCGGAGCGGCTCTTTCGGCAAGGCAAGCTCTATGATGTCGAGGAGCGGACGGAGCGCTGGGTCTCGCTCAGTCGCGCGCATCTCCAACAGTATCAAGAAGCGATGCAGGCGCACCTTGATGGCCTCCAACAGTTCTGCCATCGTCACCAGATGCTCTACACGCGGGTGACGACGGACACGCCGCTGACGAAAATCATGACCGAGCAGTTCACCAAGGCCGGGCTACTCGCCTTTCGATAGAAAGTACCAACTATGGGCATTCTCAATCCGGCCGCGCTGCCGTTCCTCACCTTGCTTGGCATTCTCGTCCTGATTTATTTGCGCGAGCGCTGGCGACAACGGATCGAAGTCCCCTCATTCCTCTTGTGGCGGGCGGTGGCGGAAGATAAGGCGCGCATTCGCCGCTTTCTCCCCGACCTGCTGTTCTTCGCGCAAGCCCTCCTGTTGCTGCTCCTGATTGGCGGACTCCTGCGCCCCTATCGCTCGGAGACCGTCACCGAGACGCATGGCAACCGCCATATCTTGGTGGTGGACACCTCCGCCAGCATGCAGGCACGCGAGGGGCGGACCCGCCGGTTCGATCTCGCGTTGGATGAAGCCAAACAGGTGGTGCGGTCGCTGGGGCCACTGGATGAATCCATGGTGATTAGCATCAGTACCCGCCCGCAAGTCGTGAGCGGCCTCACCAGCGACCACCTGCTGGTGCAGCATCTGTTGGAGGCGTTGCAACCCGTGGACACCAGCACCAATCTTGATCTCGGTGTCGAGCTGGCCTTGGCGCAGCGGGGGCGGGATGGTCGCCGGGGGCAGGTGCATGTGTTCACCGACCTCCCACGGAGCGCGCTCAGTCTCTCGCAAGATCAGGTGCGAGAGTTGGCGTATCACCGAGTCGGCACGAACGATGACAACGTTGCCTTGGCCGCGTTCCATCTCTACCAGAACCCGTTTCAGACCTACTCGCAGGCGCAGGCGTATATGCTGGTGCGCAACTACGCCTCGCGGGTCAAGAAGGGAACCCTGACGTTGCAACTGGACGATCAGCCGGTGTTCAAGAAGGAGTTCACGTTGGCGGCGCGCGAAGCGGCGTCGTTCTCGATGAAAGGGTTTGAGCACGCGGGGAAACTGGTGGCGAAGATTGAACCGAGTGACGCGCTTGCGCTCGATAATCAGGCGCTGTCGTGGCTGGCGGAACGCTCGTTACGGCGGCTGGTGGTGGTATCTCCCGTGAAAAGTCTGCACGAGGAACTGACCCGCGTGAGTGAGTCGATCCCCGGCCTCGCGATCACCGTCATGACCCCCGAAAAATTCTCACCCGAAAGTCTGAACCCCCAGGATGTGGCTTTGTTCCATCAGTTCGTTCCGAGCGTGACGGTGGCGGTGAACAGTCTCTATGTGTTTCCCCCGCCGGATAATCCGCTGTTCCCCGTGATCGCGGAAGCCGCCGACCTCAGCATTCTCGACTGGCGCCAAGAGCACGATCTGCTGCGCAACCTGCGGTATGTGGAAGCGTTGCCGCTGAAGAAGGCGCGGGTGCTGGCGCTGCCGCCGTGGGCGCAGGTGCTGATCTCCTCGCGCACCAAGACCAGTGAGGTGCCGCTGGCGCTGACCGGCGAGAAGGATGGCCACCGGGTGGTGTGTCTCGCTTTTGATCTCAACAAAGGGAACCTCACCAATTCCGACAACCTGACGTTATTGCTGTTGTTCCTCAATACCTTGCGGTGGCTCCTGCCCCCGGACCCAGCGCTGCCGCAACTGGTCTCGACGGGCGAGGCATTTTTCCTTCCCCCCGGCAGTACACCTGATTCCCTGCGGCTTCGTCCGCCACGGGGCGAGGAGCAGTCGGTTGAAACGGACATGGTGGAGGTCGATCAAATCGGGGAATACCACCTGGATGGCAGCCGCTACCACGGCATCCTGTACGCCAACTTGTTCGATGAAGCTGAATCCGACATCGCCCGCCGCGAGGAGCAGGAGTCCGCCCCGGCGCAACCGCGCATCGCGCCCGCCGCCGCGCCACAAGAGGTGACTCGCGAGGTGCCGCGCGAGTTTGGTCGGTCGCTGTATTACGGGGCCGCGCTCATTCTCACCCTCGAATGGCTCTATGCCTTATGGCGCTATTCCCGCATGAGGAGCGCATGACTTACGAATTCCAAGGAGTGACGTACATCCTGCTCGCGCCGGAGTGGTTGTGGCTATTGGCGGTGCTGCCACCGCTGTGGCTGCCGCTGCTGTGGCAACAACGACGGGCCGCGCTGGTGCTGGCGGCCTTGTTACGTACTGGGGCCGTAGTGCTGCTGGCCGGGGCGCTGGCGGGATTGAGCTGGCAAACCATTTTGTCCGAGCACAAACTCGCGCTGGTCGCGGCTTTGGATATATCTGACAGTGTCGCCAGCGAGGGACGGGCATGGATGCAGGAATATCTCACCCGTCTCACGCAAACGTTGGAGCCCGCCGACGAGTTTTCCGTCTTGACCTTCGCCGCCGATGCGCAGGTGTTGATCCCGCCTGGCCCACCACCTTCATCTGGGTCAAAGACCGTGGTGCCCGCACCCGTGGAAGGGCAAGGGGGGGAGACCAACATCGCCCGCGCGCTTGAGCGGGCCTTTGCCCTGTATCCCGAAGGTGGAGAGAAGCGGCTGGTGCTGCTGACCGATGGCAATGAAACCCAGGGGCTGGCCAAGCGTGATATCGCCCTGGCACGCCGGATGGGGGTCAAGGTCTTTCCGGTGATTCCGCCGAGTGGCCAACACCCGGAGGTTTCGCTGGAGAAATTCGTCGCCCCCCCGTTGGTGCGGGAAGGGAGTGCCTTCACCTTGCGGCTGGTGGTCCGCAACGGCAATGACAAGGCGCTGCCGGGCCAACTCACGGTTCTGGCGAATGACCAGTCGTTGACCAAGCAAGAGATCACCATCGCGCCGGGGTTATCGGTGTTCGAGGTGCCCGCACAGATTTCGCAACGCGGCACCTATCTGTTACGTGGGCAGATCAAAGCGACCCCGGATACCATCGCTGGGAACAATCAACAGAACGCGAGTGTCGCCGTGACCGGCAAGGTCCGCGCCTTGGTCATCACTGATAACCAGAAAACGCACCTGGCCCGCGCCCTGCAAATGAAAGAAGTGGAAGTGGAGTTCCGCCGACCAGAGGGGCTGCCGTCGCAACTTTCGGAACTGCTGGAATACAACTGCCTGGTGTTCGACGATGTGGGGCGTGGCGGCATCACGCAGCAACAGATGTCCGCCGTGGAATCCTACGTCCGCGATTTTGGTGGGGGCTTCATCATGGCGGGTGGGATGCGCGCCTTTGGTGACCTGAACTATAAGAACACCACGATCGAGCGGGTGCTGCCGGTCACCTTCCATGAACAGCGGCCCAAGAAGAAGAAGCGGACGCCGATCGCGTTGTTCATCATTGTCGATCGCTCCAACAGCATGGGGTACAACAGCAAGGTACGCGGCCTGCATGATGGGCAGAAGATGGTGTATGCGCAAAAATCGGCGATTGAACTGCTGACGCAACTCAAGGACACCGACTACGCCGGGGCCATCGCCTTCGATTCCGAGCCGTATGAGCTGTCCCCGCTGCTGCGCCTGTCGCAGAATCGCACGGACCTCACCAGTAAGATCGCGCGCCTTCAGTATGGTGGGGGCACGGACTTTTACGGTGCCCTGCAGAGCGCCGCCGACCAATTGAGTCAAGCGCGCGGGGTGATTCGCCACATCCTGCTCATCACCGATGGGGACTCCAACCGCGCGGCGGCGGACCACTATCCCCTGGTGGCGACCGTGGCGCAGAGGCAGATCACGCTCACCACCATCCGCATCGGGTCCGATACCGTCAACCTGCAACTGCTCTCCGACATGTCGAAACGGACGGGGGGGCGCTTCTATCACGTCGAGGATGTGGAGATGCTGCCCCAACTGCTCATCAAGGACACCAAGCAGGTCATGCGCGAGAACGATGACGAGAACGAGGACCCCAAGGAAATCCTGCCGAAAATTGGCGAGCGCGGGCAGATTCTCAGCGGGCTCAATGAGTTCCCGGCGCTTGATGAGTACATGCTCACCAAACCCAAGGACGGGGCGGAGGTGCAGTTGTACACCGATGTCCACAAGGACCACGACCCGCTGCTCGCCACCTGGCAATATGGGCTCGGCAAAGTGGTGGTGGTGGCGTTCGATCCCAGTGGCAGCAGTTCCATTGAATGGATTCAATGGGAGGGGTTCAGCAAATTTTGGTCACAAGCGGTGCGCTGGGCGATTCGTGACGAGACGCCGTGGGACTATCGGCTGAGCGCCTACCAGCGGGGGGATCGGACCATTTTGCAAGCCGAGTCCTATGATACGGATGAGGACAGCCTGTTGCAGATTCGCCTGCCGCGCGGGGCGCAGAACGATGAATTGACGTTGTTGCCCGTGGCCCCTCGGGTCTATGAAGCGACGATTCCTGGGAAGCGGCAGGGGAGTTTCTCGGTGGTGCTGCTGAAACGCAAGGATGGGAAAGTTATTAACCAGAAGAACGAGACGGTGATGGTCAGCCGTCTGCCTGGGGAGGCGCTGGACGAGTATCGACAACAACACGCGAACCGCGATCTGCTGCGCGCGCTGGCGGACGGCACGGGTGGGCGGATCGACCCGGACATGCAGGAACTGGTGTCGCAAAAACGAGAGGGGCAAAAGAAGCTGCTGCATCCGCTCGACAGTTATCTCATCACCATCGCGCTCTTTCTGTTGTTGAGTGACATCGCGGTGCGTGTGTTTTTCGGCCCTCCGACCTAATTGGATATCCCGCGTAGGGTTTGCAATACAATCCAATTTCTTCCCATCTTCGTACCTGTAGTGAAGAAAGAAGGAAGAAGTATGATTGGCTCTTACCCTACCACGGACATTCTTCTTGCCAGTACGCCTCCCGACGACGATACCCGGGTTCGCTTGCGCGCGTATCGACAACACGCTCTCGCCCGTACCGAGCGTGGGGTTTCTGAACGTGTTATTTTTGTTGAGAAATTACGAGAAGCCCTGGAACGCCCCTCGCGGTCCGCGCCCGGCTTTGCTCTGCTTCTTGTCCATATTCATACCGTGCTCCTCCGCAACGAGCCCCACGGGTTTCCAACTGACAGGTACGTGATTGACGCGGTCGCCGCCAAGCTCCGTCGTGGATTGCGCGCGGCTGATTTGCTCGTCCGCTCCGGAAAACAGGGCTTTGTCGTGTTTCTCGCGAAAGCCTCCGCGGCTGGCGCGAAGGCAGCGGCGGCCAGACTGACCGCGACCATCCACGACACGGATTTCATCCATGAATCGGTGGCTTTTCAGGTCAACATGGGTGTGACGGTTGCTCCCGTGCAGGCCGAGGATACCGTGGACACGCTCCTCGATCGAGCAGACCGTTTTCTCCTGGAATGGCGGAGCGAGGAGGAGCTGCTCCGTGATTATCCATTGCAGTCACAAGTGACCGGGGGATGACTCATCCCCTGACGGGCAGCGAGCGCTTGCCGTCGGAATGCAATAAGGGTAGCAGTTATGACATCTTCTTTGCGCACTGGGACAATCGCTGCTGAATGTGCCACATGGACAGATAAGGAGAACGATAATGAAACGCACCTATATTACTACAGCTTTGATCGGCTTATTGGGAATAACCGTGGGGGAGAGCCGAGCCCAAGACGTGCGGGATTTCACCACGCGCCAGCCAAGCAGTCAGGAATTGGTTGAAACCCTGCGACCACGGACCCGTGGGATCGCGATAGCGCCCGTGGCGATCTCGGGAGCTGGGAGTTGCGAGGCGTACCGGCGCACACGTGGCGTGACGCCGGTCGCGGACATCGCGGCCCTCCACGTGACCTTCGCGTTCAATTCGGCCGAGATCAGTCCAGAGTCCGTCCCGCTGTTGAAGAATTTAGGAGAAGCCCTCAAGAGCGCTGAGTTACGCGCGAGTTGCATGCGGATCGAAGGGCATACGGATAGCAAAGGCAGTGACGCGTACAACTTGTCACTGTCGCAACGACGGGCACAGAGTGTGATCCGCTATCTCTCGAAATCCCTTAGTGTTGAAGAGGACCGTCTCCTTCCCGCCGGCAAAGGCGAAACCGAGCCGATTGCTGACAACGACACGGACGCCGGGCGGCAAAAAAACCGGCGCGTGCAGATTCTGAATATCGGCTATGCCAAAGCGGAGACTCAAGGCAAGAACTAGCCTCCTCGTAAAAAACACCCGCAGTTCCTGGAAGGGCAGCCCAACGCGGCTGCCCTTTTTTTGTTCCTGCGTTCATTCAGCCCGGAGCAATAAAATCCGCGAGTTTTTCCTCTTTTCTTTGTAACGTAACGTCACATCAAGGGAGAACAATCATGGAAATGGTATTCAGCAAACAACAGAAAGAAGGAACAACACTGAAAGCTCGCGCTGGCGTATGGGTGGTCGCGGTTCTATTCATGGTGGCTGGCTGCGCGCAGCCCATGAACAAACGTGAAAAAGGCTTCCTGATTGGTGGTGGCATGGGAGCGGCGACCGGAGCCATTATCGGTGCCGCGGTCGGTAACCCTGGAGCAGGCGCGGCAATCGGTGGCGCGATGGGTGCCCTTGGTGGTGGCCTTATTGGGGACCAACTGCATGGACAAGAAGTCCAACAGGAGGAACAGCAAAAGGCGATGACCATGCAACAACGGGAACTGCAACAACAACGCCTCGAACTGGAACAAATGAAAAAAGAACGCGAAGAGATGAAAAAAGAGCGGCAAGAGCGCGAAATCGAAGACCTGCGCGCCGAGTTAGATGAACTGCGGAGCAGTCGTCGCAGTCGAAGATAGCCTCCCTCTCGGTTCAGACCCTCTCAAACATTTAACTCCTACCCCCCCTCTACCCGCCGGGACGGTCGACAAACCCCCTCGGCGGTTTCAAATCTTTAATCACCCGCGATGTCCTCATCTATTGTCTCCTCGTAACAAATGGCAAGGGGACAATCAGCGCAAGCGAGAAAGTTCGAGACGCTTTCCACACCCCAAATGTAATTGAAGCGTATGCCCTGACTATTGGGTTGCACAGGAAGCCACGGCCCGCTACACAAGAACACCTTCACGATACTAAGGCAGAAGCGAATGCGTATTCTCGTCACCGGCGTCACCGGGTTTGTCGGGCAACATCTTGTCCATGCATGGCGCCAGCAGTTTCCCACCGCGGAAATATGGGGCGTGCTCCGAAAAGCAGAAGCCCAGGCATCGCCGCTCCACGGTCACTTCACCCTCGACTTGGCCCAAGAGACCGCGGTATCGCAACTGTCCCAGGATTGCGCCTTTGATTGGGTCGTCCATCTCGCGGCCCAGAGCTTCGTGCCGGAGAGTTTTGCCCGTCCCCAGGAGACCTGGAAAGTGAACCTCTGGGGAACCTTCTATCTCCTGGAAGCGTTGCGCCAGGGCGGGTTTCAGGGACGGCTCCTTTTCGTTGGCTCTGGCGGCGTATACGGGCAAGTGGCGGACGACCATCTCCCTGTACACGAACAACAGCCACTACGCCCCTTGGATCCTTACACCGCAAGTAAAGCAGCGGCAGAACTGCTCTGCTACCAATATGGCCACACCGCTCCCTTTGACATCGTGCTCACCCGCCCGTTCAATCACATCGGACCCGGCCAATCCTCGCAATTCGTGGTCTCCAATTTCGCGCGACAGGTCGCCCAGATCGACCTTGGGCGGCAAGAGCCGACCCTGACCGTGGGCAATATCGCGGTGACCCGTGATTTTCTCGATGTGCGTGATGTGGTGGACGCGTATCGGTGCCTGCTCGAACGTGGACAGCGTGGAGAAGTCTACAATGTTTGTTCGGGACGCGAGACACCACTAGCCGAGGTCATCGCGACCCTCGTGGGCTGCGCGTCATGCCCCATTGAAGTGCGGCGCGATCCGACCCGCTTGCGTCCGACTGATACCCCACGAGTGTGCGGGAGTCACGAAAAACTCACCACGCACACCGGATGGCAACCGCGGCGGGATATCACAACAACGCTGCAAGAAGTCGTCACGTACTGGAAAGGAGAACTCACACGGTGAAACGCGCGTTAATTACCGGGATCACGGGGCAGGATGGCTCCTACCTGGCGGAACTCTTGTTGGAGAAGGGCTACGTCGTCTCTGGCGTGGTGCGCCGGTCCAGCACGGAGAACTTTGAGCGGATCGAACATCTGCGCGACTGCCTCTCGCTGCTGCAGGGCGACTTGCTCGACCAAAGTTCCTTGCTCGCGGCTCTTGAACAGAGCCAACCTGACGAAGTGTACAACTTGGCGGCGCAGTCGTTTGTCCCGACCTCTTGGAACCAAGCCGTCCTGACCGGTGAATTTACCGCGCTGGGAGTGACTCGTCTGTTAGAGGCGATTCGCCAATACAATCCCAAGATTCGCTTCTATCAGGCGTCCAGTAGTGAGATGTTTGGCAAGGTGCAAGAAACTCCTCAGACGGAAACCACACCTTTCTATCCGCGGAGTCCTTATGGCGTCGCCAAGGTGTACGGCCACTGGATTACGGTCAACTATCGGGAGAGTTATCACCTCTTTGCCTGCTCTGGGATTCTGTTCAACCATGAGAGTCCTCGGCGAGGGCTGGAGTTTGTCACCCGTAAAATTAGCGACGGGGCGGCGCGGATCAAATGTGGGCTGGCGCATGAACTGCGCTTGGGTAATTTACTCGCGGCACGGGACTGGGGCTTCGCGGGTGACTACGTCGAAGCCATGTGGCTGATGTTGCAACAGCCGGAGCCGGACGACTATGTCATTGGTACGGGGACGATCCATACGGTACAGGAAGTCGTCGAAGCGGCCTTCGCGTATGTAGGCTTGGACTGGCGGGCGTATGTGAGGACCGATCCTAAGTTTTTCCGTCCTGCGGAGGTTGACTGTCTGTGCGCCGATTCCACCAAAGCCAAACGGGTTTTAAGATGGGAGCCGCGGGTGTCATTTCTCGAAATGGTGGAACGGATGGTCAGCGCGGATATGGAACGGCTACGGGAGAAATGAACACGCGCGAGACATACGGTGAGCATCCCCACCACCCAGGGAAAACGAGCATCTTACCGTGGGTCTTCTCCGTTCTCTTTTCCCGCTGCGATTTCCTGTAGCGCTTTTTGCTCATTGGCGAGCATTTCGGTAAAAGCCTCGGCCTCAGCGGCACGATAGCGGGCGAGCGCGGCGGAAAGTTTTTCGGTTCCTTCTTTCTTCCCTAACTCGGTGAGCGCCTCGCCCACCCAGGTCAGATGCCAATCTTCATCCACGCGCATCTCGTGCAGGGCTTTCAGCGTATCCGCATCCACATCTGGACGAGTCGCGTGTTCTTCGTAGCGCTTCCCGGAGCGTTCTTCGACGACGTAGGTTAAGGCGAGCAACTCAAGCAAGGTGGCGGGCACGCCCGCCTTACGGCGCAGGTGGCGATGATACCCATCCTCAATGCGAACCGGTGCGCCGCCGAGCGCGTGAATGCGCTCGGTCCAGAGCCAGGCATGATTCGTTTCGTCCGCCAGATGGCGAGCGAGGTTGGTTTGCAACTCCGCGGTGTCGGGTCGGTTGATGAGTCGCAGGATCAAATCCGCTCCGCGTAACTCCGCGTCGCGGTAGTAGCTGAACAGGAGAATATCGTACGCTTTTTTATTCATGTTGATGTCTACCAGGTGTGAAGTCTTACACTGTCACTGATAGCCTGGCAACCGAGAACGGGGAGGGGAGGGAGCTGAGGGATTTTCAGGTTCCCTCTCCCGGCTGGGAGAGGGCTAAGGTGAAGGGGACCAAAATGATGACCGATGATGCTGACACGGGTGACTAGGACTCTTCGCCGTCTTCGTTGGCGATCACGGTGTCGAGGTCAATAATCTCAGCCTCTTCGTGGTCAAGCAGGTCCTCGTGTTCCTCACTTTCCTCGTGCCCAGCGAAGAGCGTCCCCGCGGGTTTGCGCTTCTGCGGCTGCCCCCAGGCGCGTTCCCGCCAATGTCCACTGGGCAGCGGCTCATGTAAGCGTGTGTAGTAGGCCATTAATGCCTCTTGCGAATCCGCCCGCCCAAACATCATATCTCCCACGCGCAGCTCCCAGCCAGGGCGCATTTTGCCATCTGGTCCCGTGAAAGAGCACGGGACAAAGGTGAAAGCCGACTGGTCGCCCTCTTGTTTATTATAGGAAGGAGGGCGCTGCCCCTCTTTTGGGAGGGCAGGTGCTTCTTCCTGCCCGTGCCGGGCATTCTTTCCTCTGCGACTGGGTTCTTGCGTGCGTGTCGCGGCCTTACGGATTTTTGCTTGCTGCTCTATTTTCGTGACACGGGCGCGGGTCTCGACCGTTTTGCTTTTTTGTACGCGCATACACCTTATCCCCTCGGACAATTCTCGGAGGACCATGTCACCAGACGTCGATTGGTCGAGCGAAGATCAACCAATCGTCCCTCCATGTGCTCTGCATCGGCGAGCAGTGCAAAAGCTTTAGTCTCATCACGCCTCTTCCGCCCCTACTGACTTTATTCAGTAAATTCGGCACAATGAGCAAATCTTACAAGCACCGTAACAAGGCCGGAGTTCTCTGGCCCTTTTTCCCTTCCTAAGGAGGAGTATTTTGCAGAACGGCACGTCCCGGCGCGACGATATTCGTAACGTCGCCATTATCGCCCACGTAGACCACGGAAAAACGACCCTGATCGACGCCCTCTTACGCCAAAGCGGCACCTTTCGCGCCAAGGAACATGTTGTTGATCGTGTGATGGACTCGTTCGCCCTGGAACGGGAACGTGGCATTACCATTTTGGCGAAGAATGCTTCGCTGACCTACCACGGCATCAAGATCAATTTCGTGGATACCCCAGGCCACGCGGACTTTGGCGGTGAAGTCGAACGGGCGCTCGCCATGGTCGATGGTGTGATGCTGCTGGTCGATGCCTCGGAAGGTCCGCTCCCGCAAACCCGCTTCGTGCTCAAGAAAGCCCTCGAGGCGCATTTGTCCCCGATTGTCTGTATCAACAAGATTGATCGCCCAGACGCGCGCATCGCCGAGGTGCTCGACGAAGTCTACGACCTGTTCATTGATCTCGATGCCAGCGACGCACAGCTTGAGTTTCCCGTGGTCTACACCAATGCGCGCGCGGGGATCGCGAAACTGTCGCTTGACGTGGAGTCGGAAGATTTACGTCCGCTCTTCGACATGATCGTGAGCGCGCTGCCCGGCCCAGCCAATAATCCCGACGGCATTGTCCAATTCCAGGTCAATAATCTGGATTACAACGATTACGTCGGCCGCCTAGCGATTGGCCGCATTGTCAGCGGCGTGCTCCACTCGAGTACGATCTATAGTCTTTGTCGTCTCGATGGCACGCAGGTGCCGTGCAAAGTCACCCAAGTCTACACCTGGCAGGGGCTCAAACGGGTGGAGATCGAGAGCGCCAAGGCGGGCGATGTCGTGGCCATCGCGGGCATTGAGGAAATCCAAATCGGCGAGACCATCTCTGATCGCGAGAACCCCCAGGCACTGCCGGCCATTCGCGTGGATGAGCCGACCATCTCCATGATCTTTGGCGTCAACACGTCGCCGTGGTCTGGGCGTGAAGGACAATTTGTGACCTCGCGGCGATTGCGCGAACGCTTAGGCGCGGAATCGCGCAAGAATGTCAGCCTCAAGATCGAGGACATGGATTCGCCCGACTCCTTTCGCGTCATGGGACGTGGAGAACTCCAGTTGGCCATTCTCATCGAGACCATGCGTCGGGAAGGTTACGAGATGCAGGTCTCGAAGCCGACGGTGGTGACCAAGCAAATCGACGGCAAGCTGCAAGAGCCGATGGAATTGCTGCTGGTCGATGTGCCGGAAGAATACATTGGCGTGGTGTCGCAACTGCTCGCCGTGCGCAAGGGCGTGATGAAGAAAATGGAGCACACCGGATCGGGCCGGGTGCGGTTGGAATTCTCGGTGCCGTCGCGTGGATTGATCGGGTTCCGCTCCCACTTCCTCACCGATACCCGTGGCACCGGGATCATCAACGCCTTATTCAATGGCTACGAGCCGTGGCACGGTGCGATCCAGAGTCGGGTCAATGGCGCGCTGGTATCCGACCGCGAAGGCGTGGCCGTGCCCTACGCGCTCTTTCATCTGCAAGAGCGGGGCATCCTTTTTCTGCCGCCGAGCACGCCGGTCTATGAAGGCATGGTGGTGGGCGAGTATTCGCGCAACCGGGACCTGGATGTGAATGCCTGCAGAGAAAAGAAACTGACCAACATGCGGGCGTCGGGTCGTGATGAAAACATTCAACTGAGCCCACCGCGCCTCATGGGACTCGAAGATGGGTTGGAGTGGATTTCCGATGAGGAGTTGGTGGAAGTGACGCCGAAGAACATTCGGCTGCGCAAGAAGGTGCTGCAACAGCATCTGCGACCGAAGCGCAAGGACGTGGAGGAGTAGAAGGTGGGGGCGGAGAAACGGGGCATGGGAGAATCCGGGGAATGAAAATCCGCGGACTGCTCCCATGACACCGAAGCGCCACGCGAGGGATGGCACCCCATGAAGACCGACAGCCTTTTCTACCGCCTGTTTCGGAACCATCCTGGGTTAGCGTTGGACTTGCTGGGCTTGAACTATAGCCCGGACAGTTACCGCTTTGGGGCCGAAGACATTAAACAAACCTCCTTCCGCCTTGATGGTGTGTTCACGCCATTGAGCAGCGATGCGGAGCAGCCCTATATTTTCGCGGAAATCCAGTACCAGCCGGACCCGGATTTCTATGATCGCTTGTTTAGTGAGATCGCGCTGTATCTGCGGATCAACAAGCCGACTCACCCCTGGATGGCTTTGGTCATTTATCCGACGCGCGGGACGGAACGCCCGGCCAACATCGGTTTTCGCCCGTTTCTGACGTTGCCACAGTTACAGCGGGTGTATCTGGAAGATTTTCCCAACCGCGAGCACCCGACGCCCAGGTTGGGTTTGCTGTCCTTGATCGCCAGCGACCCGCGCCAGACGCTCGTCTTGGCGCGCGACTGGCTACGCCAGCATGGCGACACAAGCACGGACACCTTGGATTTCATTGAGACCATTTTAGTGTACAAATTACCGCGCTTGAGCCGAGAGGAGATCAGACTCATGTTAGGGTTAGAAGACACGCAATTGAAACAGACTCGGTTTTATCAGGAAGCGAAGGAAGAAGGCGTGCAGCAAGGCGTGCAGCAAGGCGAGAAACTGATTTTGCAACGCCTGCTCGTGCGCCGGTTTGGGGAGCTGCCTTCCTCCGTGCAGCAGCGATTGCAGCAGGCGAGCCCCGAACAAGTGGAGCAGTGGGCCGACCGTTTTGTCGAGGCCAGCTCTTTGGAAGCGATCTTCGCGAATGGCGACAAGTAGCTTCCCGGCTTCGTGCGCGTGCTGCTCAGGCAAAAGGCAAAAATAGAAAGTGGAGACGGAAATCCGCAATCTCCGATCCGCAATCTCCAATCCGCAATCGCAAGGGGTGGGAGAAGAATGGGTGATTGAGGCGCTGGGCTGCTCAGCCGCGCGGCTGAGCGATCCGCCGACGCTGCACGAGGTCTGCGCTCATATCATCGCCGACCTCAACCTCACCGTGGTCGGAGCCGCGCACTGGCACCAGTTCCCGCCTCCAGGAGGGGTTACCGGCCTCTTCCTGTTGACGGAATCGCACCTCGCCTGTCATACCTATCCCGAAATGGGAATCGCGACGTTCAATCTCTACTGCTGCCATCCACGCGCGGTCTGGCCGTGGGAAGAGCGCTTGTCCGCGGCGCTCGGAGCAACGCGGGTCATTGTGCGCGTGATCTCTCGCGGCGCGGACAATACTCTCACGATATGTCAGAACAGAAAGTGAATATCTGGTGAGTTCCGTTCAAGTCTCTTGCCCATCCTGCGGGGCGGCGGTCACCTTCACCATCAGCTCCGCGCTGGTCGTGGTCTGCGAATTTTGCCGTTCCGTGGTGGGGCGTGGCGACCGTCAGCCCGAAGACTATGGCAAAATCGCGGTCCTGGTTGGCACGGCTTCACCCCTCCGGGTGGGACTCACCGGCAGCTACAAAAGCCAGCCGTTCACCCTCACGGGCCGCGCGCAATTCGCTCATCAAGCCGGTGGCGTCTGGGATGAATGGTACGCCGCGTTTCCCAATGATCGCTGGGGCTGGCTCGCCGAAGCCCAAGGTCGTTTCTATCTCACCTTTCAACGTGACCTCCTTTCGCGGGAGTCGCTCATACCGGCGGATGACCTCGTGCTGGGTGAGTGGGTGCCCGACATGCCGTCCTTGTCCCTCTACCGGGTCGCCGAGAAAGGCGTTGCGCAAACCGCGAGCGCCGAAGGGGAGATTCCCTACACACTGATTCCCGGAGAAACGCATGTGTACGCGGACCTCTCCGGGCCACACGGCGCCTTCGCCACGCTCGACTACAATCAGGAGCCACCCCTGTTGTTTCTCGGGCATGAAGTGACGTTGACCGAGTTGGGCTGGGCGCACCTCGGTCAGGGGACCGCGTCCACGCCGAAACAGGCCACCGCTGTTCAGCTCGCATGTCCACACTGCGGCGGCCCCTTAGCCCTGCGGGCTCCCGACAAGACCGAGCGCGTCACCTGTCCCAACTGCGGCTCACTCCTTGATGTGAATCATGGACAACTCAAATATCTGACCACCCTGACCCTCAAGGTTACGCCACTCATTCCGCTTGGTGCGGTCGGTACCTTCAATGGTCAGCAATTCACCACCATTGGGTTTCTACGCCGTAGCGTGACGTTTGACGGCCTTCCGTATCACTGGGACGAATATCTGTTGTATCAACCGCTGCTAGGGTTCCGCTGGCTCGTGCACAGCGACCACCATTGGAACTTCGTCGAGCCGGTACCGGTCGGCATGGTGGAGAGCGCGGAGCGCACGGCCCAATTTCGTCAACGGACATTCAAGCTCTATCAAGATGCCAGCGCCCGCGTCGAACATGTGCTGGGCGAATGCTACTGGAAAGTGGAAGTGGGAGAAACGGTTCAGACCGCCGATTATGTCCACCCGCCGCTCATGCTGTCGAAAGAGCAGAACGAAAGTGAGATCAACTGGTCATTGGGGACATACATGCCTCCAGCCGAGGTCGCGCGTATCTTCGCGCTCACGGACATCCCCCAACCTCAAAAGGTCGCGCCGAACCAGCCGTACCCGCACTCTCAGCTCTTTGCGTATTGGGGATGGCTCCTGCTCGCGGGGTTGGCGCTGGGGCTCCTGTTGTTCATCAGCGCGTCATCACGACGAGTGATGAACCAGATCTATCAACTCGAGCCCGCCAAAATCGCCGAAGACTCGGCCGTCTACTTCAGTGAACCCTTCGCGGTACGCGCGCGTGAGAACATCCGCATCACCGCCGACGCGCCCATCGCGAACACTTGGGTGGAAATCGACGGCGACATCATCAATCAGGCCACGGACGAGAGCGTGGGCTTCACGCTGCCGATTGAGTATTACCACGGGGTTGAGGACGGCGAGCGCTGGTCGGAAGGTGGGCAGCGCGGCAGTACCTATCTCTCCGCGCTCCCGGCGGGCACCTACGTGCTGGGGCTCGACATCCATCGTGAACATTGGCAGCAACCCCTGACGCTGTCGGTCACGGTCGAACAGGGCGTGCCCCGCTTCCTACATTTCGTGGGAACACTTTTCCTGCTCTCCCTGATCCCGCTCCTTATGGCCTTTCATTACGCGAGTTTCAATCAAAAACGCTGGGAAGACAGCGAGTACAGCCCTTTCAACAGTGCCGAGTCGGATGACTCGGACGACTAACCACACATAAGGATACCCTGTGTTCAGTCGCTTCTATCTTATCTCTGGCATCACCATGTTGCTCTATTACGGATGGGTCGCGTGGACCGGCACGGAGTTTGGCAGCCCCGCGCGCGAGAGAATTCCCGCCGACGCCCGACAGTCGCCCGGCGGCTACCGTTCGTTTCACTCAGGCTATTCCGGCTACCGAGGAGGAAAGTAATGGTCACGCATCTGTTCGAACAACTGGCGTCTAGCCTGGTCTTTTCACTACTCGGGCTCGCCTTCTTCGCCTTGGCCTTCTGGCTCATCGTCAACCTCGCGCCGTTCTCGGTCCGCAAAGAGCTGGAAGAGGACCAGAACGTCGCGCTCAGCATCGTCATTGCCTCGGTCATCATCGGCATGGCGATCATCATTGCCGCCGCGATTCATGGTTAACCTCACGTCTCCGCCCGCGTCCTCCGCTGGGGTGCGGGCCCCGCTGTTGTTTCTCAATGTCTTGATTATCGCCACGTGCGGGCTCATCTACGAGTTGCTCGCCGGGACGCTCGCGAGTTACGTGCTGGGGGATAGCGTCACCCAATTCTCGCTGATTATCGGCATCTATCTCTTTGCGTTGGGGGCTGGAGCCTGGCTATCGCAATTCATCGAGTCCGGCCTCGCACGGCGGTTCATCGAAATCGAGTTGGGCGTCGCGCTGCTGGGGGGCGCGTCGGCCCCGCTGCTGTTCCTGAGTTTCGCGCGCCTCAATTATTTTTCCGTCGTGTTGTATGGCATCGTGTTCATCATCGGCGTGCTGGTGGGGCTCGAGCTCCCGCTGCTCATGCGCATCCTCAAGGATCAACTCGCCTTCAAGGACTTGGTGTCACGGGTGCTGACGTTCGACTATATCGGGTCGTTGGTCGCCGCGCTGTTGTTTCCGCTCTTCTTCGTGCCCCGACTCGGGCTCGTGCGCACCTCGCTTATTTTTGGACTGTTCAACGCAGGGGTCGGACTCTGGGCGACGTGGTTCTTGCAGCCGATGCTCAAAGGCAGCGTCTTCCTGCTCCGCGTGCGCGCGGTGGTCGTGATGGCCCTCTTAGTGATGGGCATTCTCAACGCCGACCTGCTCACGTCATTGGCGGAAGACGACCTGTTCACCGATCCGATCGTCTACGCGCGCACGACGTCGTACCAACGCATCGTCGTCACCAACAACAAGGCGGGGTTCCAACTCTTCCTCAATGGTCACTTACAGTTCAGCTCGACGGATGAGTATCGCTATCACGAGACCTTGGTGCATCCGGCGATGGTCCTGGCCAACGCGCCACGCCGCGTGTTGATTCTGGGAGGAGGTGATGGCCTCGCGCTGCGTGAGGTGCTGCGCCACCCGTCGGTGGAACAGGTGACCCTCGTCGATCTTGATCCTGGCATGACGCAATTGGCGCATGCGTTTCCCCCGCTGGCCGCGTTGAATCACCAGAGTTTTTCCGACCCGCGCGTGCACGTGGTGAACCAAGACGCGATGATCTGGCTCGAAGAGACCAGCGAGGTGTTTGACGTGGCGATGATCGATTTCCCCGACCCACACTCATTCGGGGTTGGCAAACTCTACACCACTCGGTTTTATCGACTGCTCAAGCAACGGCTGACGCCCGAGGGGGTGTTCAGCGTACAGTGCACCTCGCCATTATTCGCGCGCACGGCGTACTGGTGCATCGTGCGTACCATTGAGGCGGCGGGGTTCACGGTGAAACCGTATCAGGTGGCGGTGCCATCCTTCGGGGTGTGGGGGTTCGCGTTGGCGCGGCTCACGCCATTTGACCCACCTCAGCGCGCGCCTGACGGGCTCCGGTTTCTCAACAACCACACGATGGCGACCTTATTTCACTTCCCGGTCGATATGGGGCCGGTGCCGGTGGAGGTGAACCGCTTGGACAACCAAGTGCTCGTACGCTACTACGAGTCGGAGTGGAAGCGGTACGAATGACGGAAAGCGGAAGATAAAAGGAATCGGAGAAACGGAGAATCGGAGACAAGACTTTCCGACTCTTAGACTCCCAGACTCCCGGACGCTTAGACTCCCAGACTGTCCCCAATATGCCCATCCGTCCTCACTTCACCCGTCGTGAAATACTCACCGCCTTTCTTGGTCTCCCGGCGGCACTCGCCGCATGCCGGAGCCACCCCGCTACGCCCACTTTCAGCGGATCAATCGTTGGCATGTCCGACACCATAGGCCATCGCATTCGCGATGGCCTGCGCGTACAACCCACGGCGGACCAGTGGCGGCGAGTCCGCGTCGTGATTGTTGGCGCGGGGATCGCTGGCCTGACCGCCGCGTGGCAATTGCAAAAAGCGGGGTGTGACGATTTCGTGGTCCTCGAACTTGAACGCGACCCCGGTGGCACGGCCCGTAGCGGAGTATCCACGGTGGGCTCCTACCCATGGGGGGCGCATTATCTTCCTGTCCCACATCAAGAAAACACCGAGTTGGTGGCGTTTCTTGAGGAGATGGGTGTGGTCGAAGGTCGGGCGAGCGACGGAGAACCGGTGGTTGCCGAGCAATACCTGTGTCGCGATCCGCAAGAGCGAGTCTTTTATCGTGGTCGCTGGTACGAAGGGTTGTATTTGTACGCCGGCGCCAGTACCGACGACCTCGCGCAACTTCATGCTTTTGACGCGGAGGTCAATCGCTGGGTGGCCTGGCGCGACACCCGTGGGCGTCGCGCTTTTGCTCTCCCCCTCGCGACTTGTTCGGATGATGCCGAGGTCACCGCCCTCGATACCATCACCATGAGTGAGTGGCTCAACCGCCACGGCTGGCACTCGCCACGCCTACGCTGGTTCATCAATTATGCCTGTCGTGATGACTATGGGCTGACACTTGAACAGACGAGTGCGTGGGCGGGGCTGTTGTACTTCGCGTCGCGGATTCGCCATCCGGGCGATACCGCTCAGCCGTTTATCACCTGGCCGGAAGGAAACGGACGCTTTGTCGCGTATCTCCACGACAAGATGCGCGCCCAAGTGCGGTTGGGCTTGGCCGCGGTGGACATCATTCCTGATACGAACGATCCGCCCCAACAGGTTGACGTGATCGCGATGGACTCAGCGACACAGACCGCGGTCGGGTTTCATGCCGAGGCGGTCATCTTCGCCGCGCCTCAGTTTTTCGCGCGACACCTGATCCAACCCTATCGTGAGCATCCGCCGTCACATCTCGGCGCGTTTGAGTACGGGTCCTGGCTGGTGGCGAATCTCTTTTTACGCGACCGCCCGGCGAACCGTGGTTTTCCTTTGGCGTGGGATAATGTGATCTATGACAGTCCGTCGTTAGGATATGTCGCGAACACGCACCAACGTGGCCTCGATCACGGACCGACGATCCTGACCTACTATTACCCACTGTGTGAAGCGGATAGTCGGACGACGCGGAAAAAACTCCTCGGTATGGATTGGGAGAGTTGCGCGGATGTGGTGCTGACGGACCTCCGGCGGCCTCATCTCGATATGCGCGCGCTTGTCGAGCGTTTGGACATCATGCGGTGGGGTCATGCGATGATTCAGCCACGTCCCGGTTTTATCTGGAGCGCGGCGCGACACCGGGCATCGGTGCCGTTTCGCCATATCCATTTCGCGCATACCGATTTGAGCGGCGTCGCGCTGTTCGAGGAAGCCTTCGCGCATGGAGTGCGCGCGGCCCGTGCGGTGCTGGCGGGGAGACCGGAGCTAGGACACGCGGTATAGCAGATTGCCGGAGTAGCTCCGGTCCGAGGGGGCGTTTCGCGCGCCTCTCTCACCCTTCCAAGCCTCAAGCTCCAACCGCCAAGCCAATCATCTGTCGTGCTTCCATTGGGCTCGCGGGCTCGCGTCCATTGGCGCGGGCGACTTCGACGGCCCATTTGACGAAATCCGCGTTACTCGCCGCCAGTGACCCATCGACCAGCGTCGCGCGATCCTCGAAGCCGACACGAATGTGCGCGCCCGTCGTGATGGCGAGATTGCCGATGGTGAACACACTGTCCTCATATCCGTGCGCGGCCCAAATCGCCCGGGGGAATAGCTCCTTCACGCACTCGGTCATGTAAAAATAACTGCGTGGCGTCCCAGGCATGATCTGGAACCCATCGCCAAACCGACCGGAGAACTCGACTAACAGATACCGAGGAACGGGCAGCAGCCCGTCTTCAACGAGCGTGGCGACGTTCGTGAGGAACCCGGTATCTAGTACCGCCGGTTCCGGCACGATGCCTCGTTCACGACAGGCCAGAATGATCTGGCGAATATCCTCGTAGGAGTTCGGAATCGCGATGCTGCGACGCGAGCCGTTCACCAATGGCGTGTTGAAGACGATGTTGCCAGTGTTGAGCGAAATCATATCCACCGGCTCCGGGGTCTCGCGCAGGTAGCGAAGAACCTGGTCGATGGTGGCGTCGGGCATGCGCGCGGTCGTGTGGTTGACGACCAGCGAGGTCTGGGCGCGGATGAGGCGATCCGCTTCGGCGTACCAGGCGGGGTCATAGCTGACCGCGCCTTGCGGGGTGCGCGCATGAATATGGACGATGGACGCCCCGGCATCGAAACAGCGCTTCGCCTCGGCGGCGATTTCGCTTGGGGTCCACGGCACGTTGGTGTTCTGCTCGCGTCCGCGCGCGCCGTTCAGGCAGGCTTTAATGATGATTTTGTCCATTATGAAATCTCCCGAGAGCGCGGGCGTCTCGCTCGCGCTGAAAAGTTTGATACCTAAGAGGTGTTCCTTATGCTCGCTTTCCTACCCAACTTGCAAGCGGC
>JABFSC010000663.1 GCA_013140885.1 Deltaproteobacteria bacterium
AGTATGTTCGACACTCTGAGGTCTCGTGGCTCTTATCCGACACGTCCGGTCTTGAGGGGTCTATTGCCTTACGAGCTATCGGCTGCGAGATCGCTTTGTCTGAAATCTATGCCAAAGTCCGTTTTGATGCGTGAAAGTTTCAGAACGGACTCTTAGCGCTCTCAAGCCTCCAACGCATAGCGGCAACCCTAGCGCACTGAGGTTCAGCGATGGCGGCGATGGATGTCTACGGTGTGGAGATTGCCCGTCGTGCTCATTACCGTCTCGGCAGCTCAACCCGATCTCCCACCGCGATGCCATGACGCTGACAAAACCCTCCATTTACTTCCAGCACGAATTGCGCGGGTTTGGCCGACGGGAGCGGCTTCTCCGAGTATGGCGTGGTATTGCGGGCAATGCTCACAATGGTCAAGGACGTATCAATAAAAATGATGTCCAAGGGTAGCGGCGTGTTTTTCATCCAGAAGGACTGCGGCTCTTGACGAGGAAAAAGGAAGAGCATGCCACGCGACTCAGGTAGCTCTCGGCGATACATGAGGCCGAGCGAGCGTTTCTCGTGGGTATCGGCGATCTCCACGCTGACGCGGATCGCTGTTCCCTTCTGTGGGTAGAGGATGACTTCAGGCTGTGGAGCGGCAGCGCATGCCATGAAGACCGACGAGGCGAGCAATGGCCAGAGGATCAAAAAAGAGGAAAAATTCACTCAATCCCCCTCACCTCAACCCTCTCCCAGCCGGGAGAGGGAATTTCGGAGTGGTCGGGGCGAATAATGAGTCGCCTCTACGACAGAACGCCACTCTCTTTCAGCGTGGCCAGGTCAGCCGTGGTGAGTCCCAGCAGCGCGCCCAGGACTTCGGCATTGTGCTGCCCAAGCAACGGAGCAGGTTGCACCTGAACTGGGGAATCCGAGAGTTGCACGGGACAGCCGGGCATGGTGAATGTGCCGCGCGTCGGATGTTCAACCGTGGTAATCATTCCCCGCGCCTTGAGCTGTTCGTTGGCGAGAATATCTCCGCTGTCCAGCACCGCGCCGCAAGGGACGCCGGCTTCTCCGAGAATACGCATGACTTCGAACTTGCCGCGTTGGCGAGTCCAACTCGCGATGATCTCGAAAATCTCCGAGAAATGTTTATTGCGTTCCGCTTGCGTGGCGAACCGCGAATCGGTGAGTATCTCCGGGCGGCCAATCGCGCGCATGAGGCTCTCCCACATGTCCTTGGTGGAGGTAATCAGAAACGCATAGTCATTGGGGCCGCCGGGAGCGCACGGATACAGGTCGGTTGGTGCCAAGGCGGGCACGCGATTGCCTAGCCGTGGGGCGGGCACGGCACCATAGTAGTGGCTCATCATGCCGATGCGGTTGAGATTGACGACCGCGTCTTGCATGGACACTTCAACCCGTTGCCCGTGGCCGGTCTTCTCTCGTTGCAGCAGCGCCGCCAGAATGCCGACCGCGCAGTGAATGCCGGTGCCCGTATCACCAATCGTGGGGCCTGGCTTGAGAGGCGGTGTATCCGGGGTGCCAGTGACGCTCATGGCCCCGCCTGTCGCCTGCGCGATCATGTCAAAGCTTTTGTATCCAGAGTATGGGCCGTAGGTGCCGAACCCTTTCACCTGGGCATAGATGATGCGCGGATTGATGTCGCGAATCACCTCGTAGCCGAGCCCCAACTCAGCGACCGCGCCCGGACCATAGTTCTCGATCATCACATCAAAATGGGGCACGAGTTGCTTCAAGAGCGCTTTGCCTTCGGCGCTCTTGAGGTTGAGCGTCACGCTCTTCTTGTTGGCATTGAGCAGGAGGAAATAGGGGGAGTCGAGGCCGGGTTTTTCGGTAATCAGGTAGCGGCCTTGTTCTCCACCTTTGGGCGGTTCAATTTTGACGACATCAGCGCCGAGAAAGGCGAGCAGTTCCGTGCACGATGGGCCAGCTTCGAATTGAGTCAGGTCGAGAATACGGATGTGATCGAGTGCTTTCATGGTTCCCCTCCCGTGAATAGTGTGGGCGCAGTGTAGCCCTTTTCACGAGGAAGGGAAATCGGAAGCGGAGCGGAGTTGGGAGTTACAGCGGTTTGTCTTCATATGGAGAGGTCGCTTTGAGGTTCCCTCTCCCGGATGGGAGAGGGCTAGGGTGAGGGGATCACGTGAATTGTCCTTACATCGGCGAGTCTTTCAGGGCTTGTTCTTGTTCGGGTGTCAATTTGGGTTTTGCGTCCGCTTCTTGCTGATCGTCTGTGGTCGATTCATCCGTGGCGGCGGGAACGGGTTCACCGGCTGCTGACTCTCCCGCCGGGGGTTGCGAACCATCCGTCCCGGTTGCCTCTCCTGGCGCGGCTCCTTCTGTGCCATCAGGATTTTCGCTGTTTGCTTTTTCCTTATTTTCCGAGGAAGGCGTCGTCGCTTTCTCCGGTTCAGGTGGTGGCGTGGGTGAATTGAATCGAGAGGCCGGCGGTAAGGAATCATCCACGGATGTGGCGGTGGTGGAGGTGGGCGTATTGGTATAGTGGACATTGCCACGCGCGTCGGTCCATTTATAGAGAGTGCCTTGCGCGGACGATAAGGCTGGGAACAGCGACAACATGGCGGCGAATCCAATTGTTCGCACGAGAGCTTTCATCATCATTGTAGACTCCTTGAGATAGTATGCCGGGCATGGTGACATAAATAGTGGAAGCAATGCAACAATGCCCCTTGCCGAGAGAGGAAGGAACACCATGAAAAAAGCGCAAAAGACTCGCTCGCAGTCCGCCCCGAGTCCACGTCGGCCTCCACCACTTCACCAAGGCACTCTTGACGAGGCGTTGGCACGGCTTGGCCTACGCGACGTGCCGACGAAACGCATGTTCGGTGGGCTCTGTTACTATGCCGCGAATCGCCCCTTCGCGATTCTGTTGGGGGAAGACCTGGCGCTCAAGCTTCCGGCTGAGGAACTCCGCGCGGCATGTGCCCGTGGGGATGGCCGGGTGTTCAACCCCGGCGGTGGAGATTTTCTCATGCGTGAATATCTGGTGTTAAGCGAGCAAGCGCTGATGGATGAAGAACGTGTAGACGCCTATGTCCAGGCCAGTCATCAATTCATTAGCGGCCAAGGGCCCGAAGACGAGGGGGGATTGGCCTACGACGATTTGTTGAAAGGCCGAGAGGAGCTGTATCGAAGAGGGAAGAGTTGAAAGTTGAAAGTTGAAAATTAAGGCTTGTTTGCAATTCTCTACTCTCCACTTTCCACTCTTCACTCTTCACTTTGTAAGCCCGAGCATCTGCCGCGCTTCGGCGGGGGTAGCGATCTCGCGCCCCATTTCGCGGGCGATCTGGGCAATGCGCGCGACTAGGCGGGCGTTGGTCGGTAATTCCAATTCAGGATAGGCGTAGTCTCCTAACCCAATCGAAATATGCCCACCTCGCTCAATGGCTGCTGCGGCGATGGGCAGAAGATTGCCGCCCACGCACATGACCGACCATTGCCATTTGGGTTTGTCCTGGAGGAAATCGACAAACGCCTCCATGCCTTTCACCGTCCCCGGATGACCGGATAACAACCAGTTCTCCGTCAGGATCAATTCACAGTAGAGTGGTTCCTTGAAGAGGCCCATCTCCACGAACGCCTGGGTCGCGCGGATCGAAGGGACCGCCCAGATCGCCGGCATTGGTTTTACTCCGACCGAGTTCATCGTTTCCGCGAAATACTGCCAGGTCTTGGTCGTGTTCAAGTAGACCGTTTCGTTGGTGGTGTAGCGCTTGGTTGTGGGGTCGTAGGTATCGACGTTACTCGTCGCCATGTCAATTGGTCCAAATTCCGGCTTCGTCTGGGGGTCCTTGGCCATCTCCACGATATGAGCGATCCGCGCTTCGGGCGACGGCATCCACCACGCTCCCAGCGTAGGCATGGTGATGAGGTCGCTCTTGTCCTTGATGCGACGGACCGTGTCGGCGTAGAGCTTGGGGTCCGAGGCGGGCGCGCCGGTTTTCGGATCACGCGCGTGGTAATGGATGATCGACGCGCCCTCACGCCAACATTCCAACGCCTGCCCCGCGATTTCTTCGGGACTGTAGGGCACATGGGGATTGTGATCGCGCATGGCGTATTCGTTGATGCGAACCTCAATGATGACTTTGTTGGACATACATGCTCCTTACTATGTATTCTGCCCGTGGCAGGTATAATTCCCCGACCGGAACGGTCTGGTATTAAATGCTGGGAGGGGAGAGGTTGTCAAGCAAAAGCGTATGAAGCTTCACAGGAAAGGATAACGAGTGATCTGGATGTCAGTGGGCGCGTTTCTTGGGATGCTCTTCACCTCGCCGGTGACATGGTTAAAGAATACGTTCGTGTTTCACCCCAACGTGCAGGTGGAAGGCTCGCCGGCTACATACGGACTCCCATACGAGGAGGTGTGGTTCGGTGGGTCTGACGGTCGCACGTTGCACGGTTGGTACATCCCTAGCGCGAAGTCTGGCGAGGTTGGACCAGAACCGTTGTTCCTCTGGTTTCACGGGAACGCGGGAAACATTGGACATCGGTTGGCACATCTCCGTGTGCTCTACGACCACGTGGGCGGAAGTCACTTCATGTTCGACTACCGCGGATTCGGGCATAGTCGTGGGAAACCCTCGATCCCGGGGATTCTCGCCGATGGCTGTGACGCGATCGCGGTTGTCCATCAGCGCGGGTGGGCAACTGGGAAGTCGCTCGTCTATTTTGGGGAATCATTAGGAGCGGCGGTGGTGATCGCGTTAGCGGTCGAGGCATCACCGCCGAGTCGGGTCATCCTCCTCGCGCCATTCCACTCTCTCCGCGCGATGGGCGACCTCGTGTTGCCACCGCTGGCATTCTTGGTCGAAGGCGATCTCAACTCCGCGCGCTTGGTGGGGAAACTCCAAGCCCCGTTGTTGGTGATTCACGGCACGGAGGATCGCACGGTCCCGTTTCGCCAAGGACAAGACCTGTTTGCCCTGGCACCAGAGCCGAAGCGCTTTTACCGCGTTGAGGGTGGTGGCCATACGGGCCTCCATGAAACTGGTGGAAGCACCTATACGCGGGAAATCCGCGAGTTTGTGCGCGGGCGGATCGACTAGGACACGCCTATGGCAGTCTGGTTTTTTCTCTGGCGGTGTCTGCGGGTGCTGCTCGTGGTTGGCGTGGTGCTCGCGCTCCTCATTATTGGTGGAGTGGGGTGGGTGCTGTCCGGCCAACGGTATCACACGTTTCTCATTGAGCAGCTCAGCGCGCGATTACACGCGCACGTGCGCATAACCGGTAGTGATCTGTCGATTGCCCAGGGCTTGGGCCTTGAGCTGCATGGCGTGGAGATTCAACCCGAGACGGCGACCGCGCCAGTGCTGACCGCCGAGCGTGTCGCGGTGCTCCTCGATATTTGGGCGCTGTTCCGTGGGCAGCTCCTCTTTCATCGGGTGGAGTGGGATAAGCCGCATATCACGTTGACGGAGTCCGCCGCGGGGCCGTTCGCGGTCTTTCAGTCCATGCTGAGGGACGAGGGCACCGCCACGTCTTCCGACGCACCGTCGGAAGAATGGTGGACTCCAACCCTGGCGCTCCACCATGTGAGAGTGATGGGTGGTGAAGTTTCCTATCGTCGGAAAGGTCGAGCCGCACCCTTCACGGTGACCCGTGCGCGCGCACTCTTCACCTTTACCCCGGAGCAAGGGGTGCATGCGCAGCTTGAAGGGGCGTTAGGGACGAAAGGAGAACTCGGTGCGATTGTGCTGCGCACGCACCTCCCACACTGGGATGCGGCTGTCGATATGTCGCGGATCGAATGGACCGGCCACGTCCGCGGTGATCGGCTCGTGCTCCGAGAACTCGGACGAGTGATGGGACGTGAGTGGCCGGTCGCCATCGTGGGGTTTGATGGGCAGGTGGCGGGACAAGGGCTCGTTCCGGCTGATCTCACGGGAACGGTCCAGGTCGGGAAGGCGCACTTTGGCTCTGTGCATGTCCGGAGCGGGACGATGACGCTGAAAAAATTCTTGCTCAAGAAATTGCCACCGACAGCAGGCGCGACGCCCACAAAGCCGGTGACCTGGATGACGAGGCTGCAAACCGCGAGTGCTGAGCTTGCGATCAACGAGGTCCGCCTCACATGGAAAGAGTCCGCTTCAGAACTCCGCCTGCTGACTGGTACGGGGGTGTTACGTGACGGCGATCTGACCCTGACGGACTTCAGTGGTGAGATCGGCTCCAAGTCGCGATTGCTGGTGGCAAATGGGACGCTCAAGCAGATCGCCTCGGCCAAGGGCGCGATTCCCGACGTGACCGTCAAGGCTGAACTCGATATGCAGGCGGACGGAGCGAACATCCTGGCCGCCCTTGCCAAAGCTGGGATCGCCGATGTGACGGCGCATGTACGGGACCCGCGGGGCCACATGCGCATTGAAATGGAAGCGCGGGCCACGACCCCAGGTGGGGCGCTCACCGCCGACGGGAGCCTGCAATTGCGCGAGGTCGCCTTTGCCGTGCCCACGTTGCAATCCGACGTGCGTGAGCTGACCGGAACCGTGATCGTTGCCGACAATGGCCTCTTGTTCGATACCGTGGCGCTGAAGCTCGGTCAGTCCACCGTGCAAGTCTCAGGGCAAGTGAACGATTATCGCTCGACACACCGTAAGGCGAACCTGGACCTGACCGCGCATGTTGACCTGGGTGAATTGGACAAGCTGATAACAGTCGGAGGGCAAGTCTGGCCCACCTTGGCGTCCACCGAGGGGAAAGACTTCTCTCAATTCGCGACTGATCTCCAAGGACATGCGGACATCCGCCTCAAGCTACTGACCATGAAGCCCGCCGAGACGCAGTACGATGGGAGCCTTACGTTTCAACAGGCGGCTCTGCGCCTTCCACGTTGGAATATGTCGGTGACTGATTTGTCGGGGCAACTGCAACTGGAGAAGGGCTTGCTCTCGACCGATGAATTAACCTTCCTCCTGGGGACCGCCTCGCTCCGGGCTCAGGGGGCGCTACGCGACTCTTTCACTTCACAACGTACTGGTGAGATGCGGGTGTCATTCACCAACCTGCCTGACGCGGAAGTGAGCGCCCTGTTGCCTCCCAACTTGATCCATCCCCAAGGAGGAACGGTTGGCGGACAAGTGGACCTGATTTTTGCCGAAGATGGGACGTTGCGCACCAAAGGCGCGGTGACGTTGCAACAGGTTCAGTTGGACCCGCTCCCCAAGACGCTTCGCCCCCTGACGGTCGAAGAAGGGGAACTCTCATGGGAGGGGCACAGCGGAACCTTCGTGATTACACGGGGCAGTGTCACCGGTGGTACCTTTCATGGGCAAGGCCAGATTCAAAGCTTCGCGCCTCTCCATATCGAAGCCGCGCTTGATTTTCCGCTGTTCGATGTCGAGTCGATTTTTCGCCTCGAAGAACGACCCCCGGAACCCGAACTCAAGCCCAAAGACCATACGGTGGTTGTGAAGGTTGATGTCACGGCTGAACAACTGACCTACAAAGCCATGCGCGCGGACCAGGTACGCGCGTCGTGTCACTGGCATGATCGGCAAGCCGATATCCACGTCGCGGGCGCGAATGCCGCGGGTGGTCAGGTGCAAGGCGATGCCGTGTTGTGGCCTGACGTGAATGGCCTGTTCCTAGTGCCGCAACTGACTGGTGTGCAGGCGTCACAACTGCTGACGGCATTTGGCGTGCCCAGCGATATACTGACTGGTGCGCTCAATGGAGGTGGGCAAATCTACATGCCAGACCGACACCAGTGGAAGAGCCCCGCTCACTGGCAGGCGCAGTTGTCTCTCGCCATCGCGGATGGCGTCGCGCAGCGTATCCCGATTCTCGTGCGGCTGTGGTCCGCCGTCACTCTTCAGTCGGTCCTCAAATTGCAGATGCCCAGTTTGCCGAATGAAGGGTTGACGTTTTCATCATTGACTGGTGACTTCGCCATTGGCAATGGCATGGCGGTGACGAAGAATCTATCGCTGGATAGTAGCGCCGTTCGGCTTGATGCGAACGGCGAGATCAATTTGGCGGAACGGACGCTCAATCTCAAAACGTCATTGTCGCTGCTGCATGGAATCACCAGCAGTGTGGCGAAAGTGCCGCTCGCCGGCGAGGTGCTCGCGCGTGGCGCTGATTTCTTGACAACCGTCCCGTTCCGCGTCTCTGGCCCGTATCACGACCCCTCGGTGATGCCGTTGGTTGTCGATTTAGGCAGCCGCTGAGGAACGAATCGGGGAATCGAGGAATCGGAGAATCGGAGGGATGGAACCTTTTCGATGCGTGCGGCATCTGAAAAGGTCATGGCAACACAATCTTTTGCTCACGATCCGATTACCTGTCCGGTCTGTGGCGGCGCCAATCCCGCTGACGCGATCTTCTGCGGGAATCCCGCTTGTCACAAGGCGTTGGGAGAATTCCGCTACGTCAAGGAAGAACTCCTCGCCGAAGCGCGCTGGTATGAGAAAATGGCGGATCGTATTTCCGACTTCATCGCCAAACCTCATTTCTTGATTGCCCACGGTCTGTGGTTCGCCATCTGGGTGGCGATTAACACGGGGGTCCTCGCCATCGCGCGGCGGTTTGATGAATATCCTTTCGGGTTGCTGGGGATCATCCTCGCGGTCGAGGCGATCTTCATCACCGGGTTTCTCTTGATGAGCAACAACCGACAAAGCGCGCACGCCAACAAACGAGCTGAGCTGGATTACGAAGTCAACGTGCGCACCTATCGACTGATCAACAAGGCGGATGCGGTCCTGCGCGAGGTGATGGAGCGGCTGGAGAAACTGGAAGCCGCGGTCGTGGCGGAACCGCGAGAGCGGGACAACCCGTAGTCGTTGCCGCCATTTGGTAGGGTGAGCGCCTGGATGCGCGGGCCGCGAAACGCTCGCTCTCAAGTTGGCATCTGAAGAGCGAAGAATGAAGGAAGGAGATTTCGTCATGTCAGAAGTCGCTGTTAAGGTTGTCGAGATGGAAGCCCCGGAACAAAAAAGTCTGTTCTCTTCCAGCCGTATTCTCCTGGTTGGTGCTGCGGTGGTGCTCCTCGTCATGCTTGGACGACAAGCCGGAGCGTACTTGCCCCAATTCGTGGCGTGGGTCGAGAGTTTGGGGGTGTGGGGACCAGTGGTCTTTGTGGTTGGTTATGTCGTCGCGGCGGTGGCGTTCGTGCCAGGGTCGATTCTGACGTTGGCGGCGGGCGCGATTTTTGGGCTCGGCAAAGGGGTGGTCACGGTGTTTATCGCGGCCATGCTGGGGT
>JABFSC010000157.1 GCA_013140885.1 Deltaproteobacteria bacterium
CCCTGGAACGGAGGCCCCGGAGAGGCGGACAAGCAGTTCGTCGGCGGCTTTGGTCTCTACCGGGTGCGGAGGCCGACGAGGTAAGGCTAACTGCTCCGTGTCGAGCATCTCGGCGGGAGCAAAGAGCGTATGGGCGACCAAGACGCCTTGGGCGGGCCGCAGGACCAGCAGGCGCTCACGATCGCGGAGCAGGGCCGTGCCTAGGAGAACCATGCCTGACTGGCGTAGGACATCACAGAGGACCGCGTAGGATTTTTTCGCCCCGGTCTCAGGTTCGACATAGAACGCGTGGTCGAAGCGGACCGGATCAATCACGTAGCCATGCACGCACTGGTGAACCGTGAGGACATGCTCAACCGGACGCGGGAGCGCCGCCAGCTCTTGTTCCGTGACCAAGACCAGGGCATCCGCGTGTTCATACCCCCTGACGACATTCTCTCCAGACACCATGACCTCGCACTGGGGGCAGTGGCGGAGGGATTCCACCGGGGTGTGGCATGTCGCATGGAGATAGTGAAATCGCGGCTCATGCGCGGGGACGGCGGCATAGAGTTTCACTGGCATCGTGAGGAGGTCACAGTCTAAAGTCCCTTTCCAGTACGCTTTCATGGCAAGATCCCCCGTTCTTCCCAGAGGTCAGCAAGCCCAATGCCAGCGCGAAAGCGTCGATTGCCGCGAACGTGATGAATATTTCCTAGCGCTGGGAAGAAATTTTGCTCTGGAATCGCAAAGATCGGAATGAACATTTCCTTTGTAATTCCGCCTCCATCTCCTTGTGCATCGCCTCCATCTGTTCATGCCTCTCGCGCATGTGCCCATCCGTGAGCCGTCCATCGTCGAGGATTTACAGGAGTACGTTAAATACGTCGGGATGCGCTTTCTCGATTTCGTCGAAGAGAATAACCGCATACGGGTGTCGGCGGACCTTCGGTGAGTTGGCCGCCTTCATCATGGCCGACATATCCCGGTGGAGCACCGATCAAGCGGGCCACCGTGTGTTTCTCCATGTATTCGGACATGTCGAGGCGCACCATGTTGTTCTCGTCGTCGAACAGAAACTCGGCCAAGGCCCGGGCTCATTCGGTTTTGCCCACCCCCGTCGGGCCGAGGAAGATAAACGACCCAATCGGGAGATTGGGGTCTTTCAAGCCGGACGCGGCCCGCTCCCCGCTCCTCATCACATATCGCGAGGAGGAGATGTTCAACGCTCACGTACTCATCCTTCAGGGTCTGCGCTTCTTCCGCGGCGCGCGTGAGGAGGTGTGCTAACCGTTGGGTAAGATAGACTTGCTGGGTCTCGACTCCTGGCCCGGAGACCTGCGGAATGTGGCGTAACTCTTCTTCAGCTTGCTCGCGGGCGGTTCTGGCGGCGATCCCAGCCGCAGCCAGTACCGCAGTAGTCAGTCCTTTGGACTCTTCGAGCAGGCGATGAGCGGCGGCATCGCAATTGCTATTGCGTCCATAAGCGAAAGGACACCATGATGTTACAGCATATTCTCGTTGGCCTAGACGGGTCTCCATTAGCGGAGAGTATTCTTCCCTATGTGGGCACCATCGCCAAGGCGCTCGCGGCGCGGGTGACATTGCTCCACGTGATTCCGGGGGTGGCGGACTGGCACGGCAGCGACTTCTATCAGTTCTTCTCCCCCCTCATCAAACAAGAAGAGACGAAAGCCTACGGCTACCTGCAGCGCGTGACGGACCGCTTAGTGGCTACGGGGCTTACAGTTCAAAGCCGTGTGGTAGTGGGAGACGCCGCGACTGAGATCCGCAAAACAGGAGAGCAGACCAAGGTGGACCTCATTTCCCTGGCCACACATGGTCGTTCTGGAGTGCGCCGTTGGGTCTATGGCAGCGTGGCGGAGAAAGTGTTGCATACCACGCATACTCCGCTGTTGCTGATCCGTCCAACGGAGGAGCAAACGGTCGCCTCGTCACGACTGACGCACGTGGTCCTTCCGCTTGATGGGTCTCCAATCGCGGAGACGGCGCTGCCAATGGCTGTGGAACTGGCTCAGCAGTGTCGGGTGCCATTGGTGTTGTTCCGAGTGGTGGAAGTGCTGCCGCTGACCTTTGTCGATCCCATGAGTATGTCTGGGAGTCACTATCAAGCCATTCTGGACGGACTCGAACAAGCCGCCCGGGATTATTTGCATCAGGTGGCGACGACCCTGCGGCGCGACGATTTTCCAGTCGAGGTCGTGACTCCCATGGGAGGGCCAGCAGGGAAAATCGTGAGCTACGCGCACAATCATCCTGGCAGCTTGGTGGTGATGGCGACCCATGGACGTACGGGAGTGAGCGAGGTTGTGCTGGGAAGTGTTGCGCGGGAAGTTGCGCTGGAGGGAAACACGCCAACGCTCGTGGTACGGCCTCCCGCCGCTGTCCTGAAGCCGCAGTGACTTCCCGCGTAGTCCAATGACACCGTCAGTGTTGAATGGTCTCAGCCATCGTTATGAAAGGGGAATGTCTCAATCATGCGTGTTACTCACAAAAAGTCGGGTTTTCGCGCGCGCGTTCGCGCCTCCCCACCTTTTGATGCACTCCGACTCTCCGAAGAGCCAGAGTGCTGATGCCTCCGCTCCGGTCCTATTCTTCCTGAATAGATTGCAGATAGTGCACGATTGAGACAATACGCCCGCTCGTGCCGAGTAGCCACTGCTCGGCCGTTCCCTGTTTCTGGCGAAAGACATCTCCCCAGATCGGCATGTCCGTTGTTCCATGGCCCAGGACAACAGTCTTACTGCTGCCGTCAATTTGTTCGTACGTTCGCGCGAACGGAAAGGTCCCCTCATTGTGCTTACTGAGTTGTGTTAAATCTCGTGGTTTGATGGTCAGAAGTGAGGCCGACGGGCCATCCCCTTTTGCCTGAGGTCCATGACAGGTGGCGCAATACGACCGAAATTCTTGC
>JABFSC010000360.1 GCA_013140885.1 Deltaproteobacteria bacterium
CTGGTTGGTCAAAAGCGAGGTTAAGGCCACGACCATCGCTACTCCCGCCGATGGCCCGTCTTTGGCAATCGCTCCCGCCGGGACATGAATATGAATATCCACCCGCTCAAAGAAATCGTCCGCGATTCCCAATGTCGTGGCGTTACTGCGAATGTAGCTCAAGGCGGCTTGGGCCGACTCCTTCATCACGTCGCCAAGATGGCCCGTCAGCGTTAGTCCCCCTTTGCCACGCATCCGTGTCGCTTCAATGAAGAGGATGTCTCCCCCCGTCGGCGTCCACGCCAGGCCGGTCGCGACTCCGGGGATGCGGGTGCGCTCGGCGATCTCCGACACGAACACCACCGGTCCCAGAAAATCCGCGAGCGTATACGGGGTCACGAGGACCGGCTCTTTGCGTCCCTCCGTATGCGCACGGGCCACTTTGCGACAGACCCGCGCCACCGTGCGTTCGAGATTGCGCAAGCCCGCTTCGCGCGTATACCCGGCAATCATCACGCGGAGGGCTTCCGGGGTGAAGGACAGATGCTCCTCATGTAAGCCATTCTCCGTGCGCTGTTTGGCGATCAGATAGCGCTGCGCGATCGCCACCTTCTCCTCGGCGGTGTAGCCGGGCAGTTCCAAGACCTCCATCCGGTCCCGCAGCGCGGAGGGGATGGGGTCGAGCGAGTTCGCCGTGGTAATGAACATCACCCCGGAGAGATCAAACGGCACATCCAAGTAGTGATCGACGAAGGTGGCATTCTGTTCGGGATCGAGCACCTCGAGGAGCGCTGAACTAGGATCACCACGAAAGTCGGCTCCGAGTTTGTCGATCTCGTCGAGAATAAAAACCGGGTTGCGGGACTTGGCCTGGCGAATGGCGTGAATAATCCGCCCCGGCAACGCCCCAATATAGGTACGGCGATGGCCACGAATTTCCGCTTCATCCCGCACCCCACCCAGCGCGATCCGCACGAACTTGCGGCCCAGGGCGCGCGCGATCGACCGCCCCAGCGACGTTTTCCCGGTCCCCGGTGGCCCGACCAGACACAGAATCGGCCCTTTGGAATCCGGGCGTAGTTGGCGCACGGCCAAGAACTCCAGAATCCGCTCTTTGATCTTCTCGAGATCAAAATGATCTTCATCCAGCACCGTCTGCGCATGCACGGTATCCAAGGTATCTTCCGTGGTGATCGCCCAGGGCAGCGTCGTCAGCCAGTCCAGATAGGTGGTGACCACCGTGTGTTCCGGCGACGCCGGGGGGATCGTGCGCAAGCGCTCCAGCTCATGGGTGGCGACTTTCTCGACCTCCGGGGGCATCTGGGCGGCGGTGATCCGCTCGCCCAGCGCCTGGAGCCCGGCATCGTCTCCTTCTTCGCCTAACTCGCGCCGAATCGCCTGCATCTGTTGGCGCAAGAGAAACTCGCGCTGCCCTTTGGCCATCTCGGTCTGGACTTGGGCCTGAATTTTATGCCCGATCTCTAGCATCTCCAGTTCACGGGCGACAATCGTACTCAACCGCGACAGCCGCGCTTTGACATGGAGGGCTTCCAGCAGTTCCTGTTTCTCGGCTAACGGAATGTTCATGTGGCCCGTGATGACATCGGCGAGAATACCCGGTGCGGAGATGTTCGAGAGCGCGGCCAACAATTCACCCGGCATGAGCGGCGTCTGCGAAGTCAACTTGGTGAACTGCTGCACGAGATACGCTTGCAGGTGTTCGACCTCTTTATCGAGCTCGCCTTCATCCCCGAGCGCGACGACCTGGGCGCGGAAGTAGGGGTCTTCTTGGGTATACTCGCCCACGCGAATGCGTTGCAGCCCTTGCGCCAGGACCCGCAACGTCCCATCGGGCAAGCGTTGCGCGTGGTGGACGCGTGCCGCCACGCCAATGGCATAGAGCCCCGACGCGCGCGGTTTGTCTTCACTGGGATTGCGTTGGGCCACCAGCCCGATGACGCGGTCTCCGGTAAACGCCGCCTCCATCAGCCGCACCGAGGCTTCCCGCCCAATCGACAGTGGTCCGCTGATGCCAGGAAACAACCCGACATCCCGCATGGGCAAGATCGCTAAGAGCGCGGGAATCGTCTCGCCCTTCGAGGGCTGTTCACTCTCGATGGCCTCTAGGGCCGTGGTGTCTGGAGACGCGGTTTCTGGAGACCGGAGGGTTTGTTCTTTTTGTACATCGTCGTTCATAGCGCCCCCTTGTTCCCCTTCGTCAGGGGATCTTTCGCAAATCTAAGAACATTTCGTGTTGTGCGGTGGCAAGATTGGGAAAGTCGTTGTTCCAATGCCCCGTACCGTGCAGGTTTTCGTGCCCCCTGACAGCACAGAGACCTATTGCTTCCGCGCTTATTGGTCATGGCAGTAGCAGGCGAAGAGCAAGGCCAATGCCACCACCGCGCTTTTGCGTGGGCACCGGAATTGCTGATCTCACTCCTCACGAGGAGGACTATTATGAGTACCACTGGATTAGAGGCGTTCGATTCGACCTTACAGAAAACCAATATCTGGCTAAACGACATCATGCAGGAGCTCGGCTGGGAAGGAGAACGGCAACGGGCCTATCTTGCGCTGCGTAGCGTGCTGCACGCACTCCGCGATCGGCTCACGGTTGAGGAGGCGCTCGACCTCGGGGCCCAGCTCCCCATGCTCGTGCGGGGCTTCTACTATGAAGGGTGGAAGATTACCGGCAAACCGCTCAAGGAGCGCCACCGCGAGGATTTTCTTGCGCACATCACCCACGACTTTCGCAACGACGACCGGATGGACGCCGAAGCGATCGCACGAGCGGTGTTCACCGTCATCGCTCGGCACGCGAGCGCGGGCGAAGTCGAGGATGTCAAACGCATCCTGCCCGCCGAACTGCGAGCTTTGTGGGCGGCCTGACGCGGACCAGATAGGTGTGATGAGGACACACGTATGACCGTCGCGGAATGGATGACCACGCCGGTGATGACCCTCAAACCAGGGGACTCGCTCTGGCGTGCGCATGAGCGGCTGGCGAAATATCGCATCAACCAGTTTCCGGTCGTGCACGAGGGCAAGCTCGTGGGGATCATCACCGATCGGGATGTCCGCGACGCATATCCGTCGGAGTTAAAACACCTCCGCGCACAGGACATTGAAGAGTTCGCCGAAGCCTGCACCGTCGGGCAAATCATGACGCGCACGGCGGTCACCATCAGTCCCCAGACAACGATCCGCGAGGCCGCGCAACGCCTCCGACACCGTCGCATCGGTGCGTTGCCGGTCGTGGACGGTGATCGGCTCGTTGGCATTCTCACGCGCGGCGATGTACTCGACGCGTTCCTTGAGGAGCAAGAGGCACGTGACACGGCTCCCGCTCCCGGCGCTTGAGCGACCGCTGGTCGCACTGTACTACTGAGGCAAGGGTCGTGCGTACCGAGGGAATCCACTAACGAGTACAACCGGAGCGCCTCGGCGATAGCGCTCCGCAAGGAGGTTGACCATGTCAGAAATTGTCACCGAGATCGAACGAAAAGATACGGGGATTCGTCTGCTGTTCACCCTGCTCTTCGTGTTCATTCTTCATGCGGTGGAAATCGTCCTGGCGGTGACGGTGTTGTTTTCCTTGGCGGTGGCACTCATCACCAAACGCCCCCCAGGGGAACGGGTGCGTCAGTTTGCCAATCGCACCCTGAGCTATCTCTATCGCATCGTGCGTTACCTGACTTACAACGACCACCAGGCTCCTTTTCCGTTCGCGGATTTCCCACCGGAAGTTGAGCCGCCGACGCCGTTCCGTACCGAGATCACGGAAGACCCGTCAACTGTTCATGGACGCACGACTCCGTAAGCGATTTCTTGAAATACCTGGCCCTCGTCGAGACGCATACGGTAGTAGAGACGCAAAATTTTGCGTCTCTACGCCACCGACACAAGGCCCACAACATCACCAGGTCGCCCTCAGTCAACGTTACAACTCGGCACTCCGGCTTTCCCCCTGACCCCGCACCGGCAAGGCCACGATGAAGGTCGTCCCCTTGCCCACCTCACTGCGGTACGTCAGCGTTCCTCCGTGGGCATCAACCAGTTGGCGCACGATGGGGAGGCCCAGACCGGTCCCATCCTTCTTGGTCGTTATGAACGGCTCGAAAATGTTGACCCCGTCGGGAATCCCGCTGCCCGTATCCGCGATTTCCATGTGGACATGCTCATCCGACCGATGCACGCGAATCGTCAGCGTCCCGCCGTTGGGCATCGCTTCAAACGCATTCTTAGACAGGTTGAGTACCACTTGCTTGAGCTTGTCTTGATCGACGTGAACGACGGGGAGATCGGCGGCGAACACCTGCTCCACGATCACTCCCCGCTCGGCGTAAACCCCACACTCGGTGCTGATGACCTCCTGAACCACCTCCGGGAGGCTCGTGGGACGGAACGTGAACGACTGTCGGCGAGAGAGCGAACGGAATTCCGCCAGCAGATTGGCCAAGCGATTCGTCTGATCGCGCAAGGCGCGCACCGACGTCTGGAGCGTGAGGTCTTCCGTGAGTTTCGCCAACCGCCGCTCCAAGAGCTGCATCGTCACCGACATCCCATTGAGCGGATTGCCGATCTCATGCACGAGTGTCGCCGCGGTTGTGCCAATGGCCACTAACCGTTCCCGATCGAGCAGGCGCTCTTGCAGCCGCACCCGTTCGGACACATCGCGGATGAAGGCCACGTGGCGAATCTCGTCGTCGATGCCCACTTCCATGACCGACAGTTCCATCGGAAACACCTCGCCGTCCTTGCGCCGCGCGGACACCACCCGGACCCGCCCAATGGCGCGGGGTTCGCGGGTGCGTTCGTACCGCGCGACATAGCCGTCATGCTCACTGGCGTGCGGCTCCGGCATCAGCATCTGTACACGCTGACCGTGGGTTTCCTCCTGCGTATAGCCAAACATCCGTTCCGCCGCTGGATTAAACAACTGAATGCGACTCTGTCGATCAAGGGCAATCACCGCATCCTGGGTGGTGGCCACGAGTCGTGTCACCCACGTCTCGGCGCGGCGGCGTTCGGTGATGTCTTGGATGTGGGCAATGAGAGAGACGGGGATCCCGTGCACATCGGGCAACAGCGAGACTCGCACCTGAGTCAAGATCGTTTGCCCCTGTTTGTGCAGATAGCGCTTCTCGCGCTGGTACGAGAAGATTTCTCCGCGCAAAAGTCGTTGCACGTTGGCCACGTCCGTCGCCACATCCTCTGGGTGCGTCAACGCTTGAAAGGTGGTGGCCCGCAGTTCCGCCTCGGTATAGCCCAACATCTCGGTCAAGGCGCGATTCGCGTTCAGCCAGTGCCCATCCGAGGCAATCAGGGCAATGCCTGTTGGCGCATGGGCGAAAATATCGCGGAAGCGTAGTTCACTGGTATGCAGCGGCTGTGTCCGGTCCTGGCTGTGCTGCTCGCGCATGTCATCTTCGTGCGCTACGGCCCGCTCGTGGGGCACGGCACGTTCGTCGAGCAATTGCGGTTCGGTCGTTAGCTGCTTGGGTTCTCTCTTCTCCATGTGACCTCTAGACAAATTGTCTGACGCACGGAAAAGCGACACGGTGTCGCTCAAGGAAAGGGACCAGGGAAAAACTCACAATTGAGAAAGACCTGACCGGTATTCCTATAGGTGGGAAAGCCTGTCACAGAGAGAGGAAAACAACGCAAGAATAGCGCACGATTGTGATTGTCCGAAATACTGACTTTCAGTGGCGCGCGGACGGCGGCAAGTTTTTTGCCGGATCAGTGAGCAACACTCACAGCGGAGGTGGGTCATGCGCGCGTGAATCCCCTGGAGACGAAAAGGGGAACGGGCCGCCGCTCCATGTTGAAGCATACGCTCGCGCGCGTGGAACGGCTCACTCAATTGAAAACCGCTTTAAGCCACGAAACGGTCCAACGCGCCTTGCGCAATCAACGCGGTCAGCGTGGCGATGTCGCGATCCAGCCGATGGTCCTGCCGTCGATACGGCACCTGCGCGCGTACCAACGCATGGACATCTTCCAACCCTGGGGTCGTCCGTAACGGCCGTTGGCCATCAATGGCGTGGGCGGCGGCGAGCAGTTCAATCGCGAGCACGGAGCGGGTATTCTCACAAATCTGTTGGAGCTTCAAGCCAGCCCACGGAGCCATGCTGACATGGTCCTCTTGACCCGCCGAAGTGGGCAGACTGTCCACCGACGCCGGGTGCGCCAGGGTTTTGTTTTCCGAGACCAAGGCCGTCGCGGTGACATGCGCGATCATGAACCCGGACTCCAGCCCCGGCTCGCCGGTCAAGAACATGGTCAAGCCTGGATTCACCCGGCGATCCAGTAAATCAATGCGGCGTTCCGACATGCTTGCTAACTCGGCCACGGCAATCGCCAGAAAGTCGCTGACGAAACCGAATGGCTCGGCGTGGAAATTGCCGCCGGAGAGAATGTCCGTCCCGAAGATCAAGGGGTTGTCCGAGACGCCGTTGCAAGCGGCCTCAAGCACCGCGCGGGCATGGTTGATCGTGCTCGCCACCGCGCCATACACCTGCGGCATGCACCGCACGGAATAAGGATCCTGGACACGGTCACAATCGGCATGGCTCCGCCATATCCCGCTTTCCGTGAGCAGCCGACGAAACTTCTCCGCCACCTCGATCTGGGAGGGGAAGCGACTCACCGCATGAATCCGCGCGTCAAACGGACTGTGACTACCCGCGAGTCCCTCCACCGTCAGGGCGCCCACCACCAGCGCGGCATTGAGCAGTTGTTCCGCTTGAAAGCATCCTTCCAGGGCAAGAGCGAGACTCATCTGTGTCCCATTGAGCAACGCAAGCCCCTCTTTGGCCTCAAGCGTCAGCGGAGCCAGCTCCGCGGCCTGAAGCACTTCCGTACCAGTGAGGAGTCGGCTGCCCTGCATGGCCTCGCCTTCGCCAATCAGGGCGAGGGCCACGTAGGCCAAGGGCGCAAGGTCACCAGACGCACCGACCGACCCTCGTGAGGGGATCACCGGAAGCACATCGTGGTTGAGCAGCGCGAGCAGCGCTGCGATGACGGCTGGGCGCACGCCGGAACAGCCCACCGCCAAACTATTGGCTTTGAGCAGGAGCATCCGACGCACCAGATGGGGAGCGAGTGGAGCCCCGATTCCGCAGGCGTGGCTCCGCACGAGATTGACTTGGAGCTGTGACACCTGCTCCGGTGCGATATGGCGATTGGCGAAGGCCCCAAAGCCCGTGTTAATGCCATAGCTCACCCGTTCGGTGCGGACGGCGTCACGCACGATCCGCACGCTTTCTTCCATGCGCGCGTACGCCTCCTCGGCGAGCACCACCCGCGGTCGGAGCAATTCAAACGTGCGCAGCGTGGCGAGCTCAAGGCTCAGGCCCGTCAATGAAAGGACCGGCGCGCTCATAACACTCCTCCCTGCCCTGTTTCCACGACGATACGTCCGGCTTTTACAACCGTCCGCACGACATTGGTGCCAAACCGATACCCGACATGCCGATAATCCGGGATGTCCAGGACGAGGACATCGGCCTGTTTGCCGACCTCCACACTCCCCACTCGGTCTCCCACGCCGGCCGCGTACGCCGCGTTGATCGTCGCGGCCGCGACGGCTTGAGCCGGAGTAAGGTGCAAGTACCGGCAGGCCAACGCCACGACGAATGGCATCGATTCACACCACGCCGTGCCGGGGTTACAATCCGTCGCCAGCGCGAGGAGGCCATTGGCGGCAAGAAGAGCGCGCGCGGGGGTGTAGTCATTCTGCCCCAATCCGAATGGGGTGCACGGGAGGCTGACCGCGATAGTCTTGCTCTGGCCGAGCGCGCTAATATCTTCGGCGGAGGTCCGCACCACGTGATCGGCGGACACGGCACCGAGTGCCACGGCCAGAGCGGTCGCACCCACGTGGGCGAATTCATCCGCGTGAATTTTCACGCCGAAGCCCAGCGTTCGCGCCTGTTCAAGAACCCGCCGGGCTTGGGCCACCGTGAACGCGCCGTCATCGCAAAAGACATCACAAAACACCGGGCCGGGCATGGCGACCCCCTGCTCCCGCACGGCGGGCAACATCTCGTTGACCACCACATCCACGTAGGCATCATCGCGCCCGGCATACTCGGTGGGCACGGCGTGAGCACCAAGAAAGGTTGGAACAATATCCCACGGTCCTTCGGTCTGTAAGCGCGCGAGCGCTGCCCACTGACGCAATTCGGCGGCGGTATCCAATCCATAGCCGGTCTTGACTTCAACCGTCGTTGTCCCATGTGCCAACATCCGTTGCAGGCGCGCGCGTGTCTGGTCCACCAACTGTTGGACGCTCGCCGCCCGTGTCTGGCGCACGGTCGCCATGATGCCGCCACCCGCGCGCATGATCTCCAGGTATGTCGCCCCGGCAATACGCATCTCGAATTCATCGACGCGATCACCCGCCCACACCGCATGCGTGTGGGGATCGACAAACCCGGGGAGAACCACCTTTCCTGTCGCGTCTATCTCGTGACGTGGCTCGAACCGACCGCGCAGGGAGGTCGTTGTCCCGGTGGCGATAATCTTGCCCGCGTGGATCGCGACCGCCCCGTCTTCAATAAGACCAAGAGTCCCCAGGGCGCTGCTGCGTTGCGGTCCTCCGGGCATCGTCAGAAGCTGGCTCGCGGAATGTACGAACAAGTCAATGCACATAATCCCCGCCCCACTCTATTTTCGCGTCCCTCGCCTCTCACGAATAACGCACTTTCACAACATCGGCATCTTGAGACCATGCCGTCTCGCCGCGTCGATGGCCTCGGGGTATCCCGCGTCAGCGTGCCGGACAATGCCTAATCCCGGATCCGTCGTCAGCACCCGCGCCAAGCGCCGCGCCGCGGCAGGGGTCCCGTCGGCGACAATCACTTGCCCAGCATGTTGTGAGTAGCCAATCCCGACACCGCCGCCATGATGAAACGACACCCAGGTTGCCCCACCCACGGCATTGAGCAGCGCGTTGAGCAGCGGCCAATCGCTGACCGCATCCGTACCATCACGCATGCCCTCGGTCTCGCGGTTGGGGCTCGCCACCGAGCCCGCGTCGAGATGGTCACGGCCAATGACCAGAGGAGCTTTCACGATTCCTTGCCTGACCATGTCGTTGAATTTCAACCCGACTTGGGCGCGTTCGCCGTACCCCAGCCAGCAGATACGCGCGGGTAATCCCTGAAAAGGAACTCGCTCGCGCGCGAGCGAGTTCCTTTTCAGGGATTACCCGCGCGTATCTGCTGGCTGGGGTACGG
>JABFSC010000381.1 GCA_013140885.1 Deltaproteobacteria bacterium
GCCTAAAGTTTTCTTCTTTTTTATTTTTGCCTTTTGCCCTTTGCCTTTTGCCTTTTGCCTTTCTTCGGAACAGTTGACACCGCACACCGCCTTTACTAGCATACGCCCCGTCGTGCCGAGGCACGAGGATTGCAAATTTTTCGAGGAGGGACAGGCTATGCCAGATGGAAAAGCGAAACGTTTGTGGGCGTTACCAAACGCGGAATTGACGGTGCCTCGGAGCTTGCTGATGCACGGCGGGACGAACGATCTCGTCACGGTTCCGTGCCCAGCGTATCTCATCGAACATCCCAAAGGCTTGGTGCTCTTTGATACCGGCTGTCACCCCGATGTGGCGGTCGATCCCGTAGCCTACTGGGGACCCTTCGCGCAGGCGCTGCAAGTCTCGTATCCCAAGGAATTGCTGCTCGACCGGCAGATTCAGGGCCTGGGCTACAAGATGAGCGATATTAAATACGTCGTCGTCTCGCATCTGCACTTGGATCACACCGGCTACATGCACGCTTTCCCCAATGCCCGGTTTCTCATTATGTCCAACGAGCTACGCTACGGTTACTGGCCAGATGCCGACCGGCGTGGCGCGTTTATTCTCAATGACATTCTTCCGACCCGTAATTTCAACTGGATTGAACTCGATAGTGACTTCGATCTGTTTGATGATGGCAGTCTGTGCATGCTCAAGACGCCGGGCCACACGCCTGGTGAGAGTTCACTGTATGTGCGCCTGCCGAATCGAAAAATTCTGTTGGTCGGCGATACCATTCACCTGCGCGCCCAGTTCGATACCGGAGCCACGATGCCGCTCGATACCGATCCGTCACAAGCGGCCCTCTCCATCCAACGCTGTAAGGCGATTCGCGACATGCACGAGGCCACCGTTTGGATCACGCATGATCCCGAAGACTGGGCCGAGCTGCCGCACGCGCCGACGGCGATTGAATAAGGAGCGCGGAATATCATGCCACTCTATGAATATCATTGCCTGCCATGTGATTTGATCTTCGAGGAGATCGCTCCGCTGAGCGACGCCACCAAGAAGAAACCCTGCCCGGAATGTACCCGGAAAGCGCCACGCACGGTGTCGGCGTTCGCGATCGCGTCCGGCGGACATGGGCACCATGATGAAGCGACTCCGGTTGTCAACGCGCCGCGCAACACGGCTCCCTTGTGCATGCGCTATTCCGGGGTGCCGCTGTCATGTCACATGGATGAGCCCTCGCTGAAGCGGTTCGTGGCGCACGCGAAAGGGCGTGGGGCTGAGTACGATGACAAAACGGCGATAGCGTCGGAAACTCGCAAGCAACTCGGGATTCCGGAGCCGACGTATGCCCCGCCGTCACATGACCACGGTCATGGACATGGTCACGGAGCGGAACGCAATCCCCGTCGCCATGCCGTGGCGCAAACCAACGGTTCCGGACACGATCACGGGCATGATCACGGTCATGGACACGCGCACGGCAAGAAGAAAGAAAAAGCAACGACCGCGCATGCCCACGGCACGAGTGCCCACGGCGCGCATGCGCATTGAGCTGATGCTGGAGTTGAGAGCACTTCTCCCTGGATGACCACGAAGTACGGGGAGGAGATTCAAGAGTTGCGAGAGCGAATGTAGGGGCGACCACCAGTCGCCCCTACGATTTTTGAGTGTAAAGAAAAGATCACTTGATCTCCCCCACCCTAACCCTCTCCCATCCGGGAGAGGGAACTTTCGGAATCCTCTCCCTTAAGACCATAGCCCGGTGGGAAAGAGACGGGATAAGGGGGGCGACGCCCAGATGAGGACCACTTATGAGACGACATAATCCCATACCGCTCGTGTGTATCAGCATCTTCCTGCTGCTGTCCCAACCAGGGTGTTTCTTCAATGCAGGAGTCTCCACGGTGCGCGCAACAACTGGGGCGAGCGGCACGGGCTTTCTCACCGCGATCGAACGAAACGGCCAATGGGAAGGCGAGGGGCGACCTCCACAAGTGGGGGACGAGACGGACTATCCTCTGTATCGCCGACTGCAAAAAGAAGCGGCCTTCGGGCTCTTCGTCTCTGGGAAGGACTACATTGTCAGTGACCCGTATCCACGGCAGCGGCGTCGGATCATGGCGATCCGGGAGGTTGGTGTCACCTCGGACAATGGCAAGACGCAGCACTATTACGAGGTGGAGTTTAATCCGAGCGAAGCCCCTCTTCGTTGAGAACAAAGAAGGAGAACATAATGGCTGAAGTGGTTAATTTTCCCCGTCCACTGCCTGACTTTGATGCGCAGGAATTTTGGGAGGGATGTAATCGTGATGAATTATTGATGCAGCGCTGCGCGGGATGCAAGAAATTCCGCTGGCTGCCGCGTCCGATGTGTCCACACTGTAACTCGCTGGAGCGGGAATGGGTGAAAGTGAGCGGCAAGGGCAAAGTCTTTTCCTGGACGATCATTACGCATCCGGTCCATCCCGCCGCGATGAGCAAAGTCCCATATAACGTGACCCAAGTGCAGCTTGATGAAGACCCGGAGATCATCATGGTCACGAACCTCGTCGGCATCAAAAACGAGGAGATTCGTATGGACCTGCCGGTGCAAGTGGTGTTCGAGGAGCACGAACCGGGAGTGAAGATTCCGAAATTCAAACCCGCGTAGAAAGAGTCTGGGAGTCTAGGCGACTGCGAGTCTAAGAGTCTGAGAGTTCGGAGTCATCAAAAAGAACAATTCGTCTGCGCAGACTCCTAGACTCTCAGACTCCCAGATTCCTAGACTCCCAGACTCCTAGACTTTTTTCAGGAGGGTCTTATGCAACTCAATCTGAATGGCAAAATCGCGATTGTCACTGGTGGCAGCAAGGGGATCGGACAAGCGACCGCCTTGGGGTTCTTGGAAGAAGGCGCTTCGGTGCTGGTCTGCGCCCGTGGCAAGGAGGCGCTCGAAGAGACGGTTCGACTGGCGGGCAAAAAAGGGGAGGGGCGGATCATCGGCATGCAAGCCGACCTCACCCAAGGTGAAGCCATCAAGGCGGTCGTCGCGCGTTGCGTCGAAGCTTTTGGTCGGATCGATATTCTCGTCAATAACGCTGGGAGTGCCCGCCCCGGTGACTTTCTCACGCTGCCTGATGAAGCCTGGATTGATGATTGGACGTTGAAGTTTTTCGGCTATATGCGCATGGCGCGTGAGGTGCTCGCGCACATGCACAAGCAAGGCGCTGGCGTCATTATCAACGTCGCGGGCACCGGCGGTCTCAAACCGATGGGCAGCTATATGATCGGTGGGTCCGCCAATATCGCGGTCAACCATTTCACCAAAGCGCTCGCCGATGAAGGCGCGAAACATGGCGTGCGCGTGGTTGGTATCAACCCTGGGCCAATTTTGACCGAGCGGTTACAGAAATTCATCTCGACCTTCGCGCCCGCCGGCGCGAGTCAAGAAGAGGCACTGAAAAAGATGACGCCACTGGGGCGCGTTGGCAAGTCGGAAGAAGTAGCGGACCTGATTCTCTTCCTGGCATCCGAACGCGCGGCGTTCATTCACGGCGCCAATATCACGATCGACGGTGGATCGAACCCTGGGTTGATCGGGTAGGGCAGGTTCCCTCTCCCGGCTGGGAGAGGGCTAGGGTGAGGGGGATCACGATCCACTGCTGTAAAGGTCTTTGGACGTCTTTCCTCTTCGGAAAAATAAGGCTTTTTTCGGAATTTCCCGGGAAATTTGTTTCACTGTTAGTTATATTTGCAAATCACCAAACAAGGTTTCTTTTTAGTGCACTCGAATTCTCCAAAAATATCAAGATGTTACGACTGAGAGGCACCTTTACAGCAGTGGGATCACGATCCCTCACATTTTCATTACACCATTTCTGTCTTTCCCCACACGAAGGCGAGCGCCGTCGCGCCGTTCTTCGTCGTCACCGTATGCGTGCACCCGTTCGGGCGATAGCTCATGTTGCCCGTCGCCACGGTGCCTGATTCGTCCGCGTTCGACCCTTCGATGAGGAAAATCAATTCATCGCCAATATGCTTATGGAGCGGCAGCATCGCCCCAGGCTCGAAGCGGGCCATGATCGCGCGCCGCTCAGCCGCCTTGTCCTCCCAGATCGGTTTCTGCCGCACGCCTGGACGCGCTTCTTTCCACTCGATCTCACTGATCGCGAACACCTGCGATGGTGGCGTGTTCTTGATCTCCGTCGCGGACTCAATGCCGCCAGTGAGCACCGCTAGGATCGTCGCGCCGTTCTTACTCGCCACCGAGTGTGTACACCCATTCGGACGATACCCCATATTCCCCGCGGTCACCGACCCGAACTCATCGAAGATCGCGCCTTCCAGAACAAAGACCAGCTCGTCGCCGACGTGACGATGCAACGGCAACTGTGATCCGGCGGCGATACGAGCCATGATCGCCTTGCGGTTCGTCGCCTCGTCCGCCCAGAGCTGCTTCATCTGGATGCCGGGTTGCATCGTTTGCCATTCCTTCTCACCCACCGCGATGACGTAGGACTGTGAACTGTCTGTTGTTGCCATATCCGATCCCTCCTTTTGTGAATTGCTGATTCGTATGGATGGCCATCATTGCAAGAGGCTACGCACGTGACGCGCGGCGGCCAGGTACACCGGTGACGGATTCAGGTCGTATTCTCGCAAGCATGCTTCGGTGAACTTCATCACGTGTTCATCGCCGTTGGCAACCGCTAGGTCGATCAACGTGTCGCGAGATTCATGTGGTGGCTCGATTGCCTCCGTGTTTGGTACGGACTGGCCAAACGCGGAATACAAAGCGCAGCTTCCTTGCCAGGCGTAGCGCAACAGCGCGTGCGTGGTGGACTCTGGTAAGTACGGCACAAGCGAGCGCAACGTCACGACGCCAGTGACACTGTGGACGAAGACGATCGTGCTCAGGACATCGTGAGCGTTGGCGAGATAGACGCGCGCGAAGGTCTCGCTAAGGTCCGACATTGTTTGCGTTGGCTCTCGCTTCACGTCGAGGAGTCCGATGACTGGCGCGAAGTCGGGAAACTCGTCGAGTGCCGCGAGTGAAGAGACAATCGTGCCGCTGAATTTTCTTTGCGCGAGTGGGACAATGGGAACCTTGGTGATCGCGTCGTACGCTGGTGCTGAAGGCGTTTCCGTGTGAGCCGTGGGCAGGGTTTGGTACGCCGCGCCCCAATAGGCGAGGCCAGCGGCGAGCTCACGAATGCGTGCGGGAGTTTCCGCTTCACCCAGGCTGCGCACCGCATGGCCGACCCGAATAATGCCGTGCATGGCCGATGCGCAAAAACCCGACGTCAACCGTTCTGTCCACAGCGCGAGTACCGTAGGCCACGATGCGTTCTTGAGTTCATGCTCAAAGAACAAGTGCCAATCAGCGAAGCGCGCTTCGTTTCCCAATGCGGCTCGCCACTCGTCGGCGTTGATGGGAGAATGCGCGACAGGACGTGGCAACATGCCTTTGCTATAGCGTTCAAGCCACGGCATGACCGCGTCGGCGCGTCCCAGTGCCGCCAGGGCTTCGACCGCCATCGGCGCATGGTTCGTCAAGCCATTACGCAGGTCCGGGCCATACGGGGTGAGAAATTCCAGCGCTTGGTCCATGACTGAATAGTTCTTCATCGTACCTCCCATGACATGAGGATGACTAACAAGCAAGGTCCAATTTTGGCCCGCTTTACACGAATTGGAAACTACGGCTTCAGCGCGTGCTTTTGCCGTGTATCAGCTTTCTCTCTTTCCCGCCGCGTGCCATACTTACCCTTCGTTATGGCTTCCGGCATTCTCTACATCATCGCGACGCCAATCGGCAATCTCGAAGACATCACGCTACGGGCGCTGCGCCTGCTGAAAGAAGTGGACGTGATCGCCGCCGAGGACACCCGCCACACGCGCAAGTTGCTCACGCATTATGGTATTTCCACTCCACTCACGAGCTACCATGACCATAGCGAAACCGAGAAAGCCCCTGAACTGATTGCTCAACTCCGGGCAGGAAAAAACATTGCCCTGGTCAGCGATGCGGGCACGCCGTGCATCGCCGATCCCGGATTTCGTCTGGTGACCGCGGCGGCTGAAGCTGGCGTATCTGTTGTGCCGATTCCCGGCCCATCAATGGTGACGGCGCTGATGAGCGTTGGCGGGTTACCGACCGACCGATTCGCGTTCGAGGGCTTCCTGCCAGCCAAACGCACGCAACGCCGCAACGCCTTGCAACACCTGCGACGTGAAGAACGCACCCTCGTGTTCTTTGAGTCCCCGCACCGCGTTGTGGAGATGCTCGCGGACCTCGAAGAGATATGCGGCGACCGCCGGATCGTGATTGGACGAGAGCTGACCAAAATGTTCGAGGAGATATTGCGTGGCAAGGTGAGCGAACTGCGGGCGCTGTTGGCCGCGCGCGACATCAAAGGGGAGCTGGCCATTCTAGTGGCGGGACAAACGGAGTCATCCGCATCGGAAGAAGCGTGCCCACTGGAGGACGAGATTCACGAGCTGTCCGCGCAAGGGTTCTCGCTGAAAGACGTTGCCCGGATTGTGAGTGAGACGCGCGGCATTCCGAAACGCGAGGTCTATGCGCTGGGGTTACGTCTGAAGGACGGAGGCGAGATGTGAATCCGGTACTGCTACTCCTTCAAGAGCCCAAGCCGTATCCGTGGGGAAAAGAGTTTTTGGCCCTTGACCCCGACGGGTATCAGTGGAGCTTTGTCGAGTTCCTAAAGGGTCTGGAATAAAAGCGTTACTGTGCCGGCCAGGTGTCGTTTATCGCACTGACCCAGTTTTGTGGATCGCGCATCAGCGGCTTCTGTTCGATATGGATGAAACGTTTGCTCGCGGCGGTGGCACTGGTCGTACACACGCTGGTCAAGGGAACGTTGTTGAGGAGCCGCCCTTGGACATTCAGCGTACCGTTAAGAGAACAGGCGGGAAGGTCTCCCGGAACGGTCACGCTCCATGCGGGATTATACCAGAGGAGGTTGGCCTTCAGCGTACGAATGGTGTCGCTTGTCAGCGGGGAACTCGTCAGGCCATAGGTCATGTGAGTGTCCACGCCATCGCAAGTCGTGTCCGCCATGCCGTGAAATTGCAGTCCGGTCCACGGTTTCCCGTTACTGTGGTAAAAGGCCAAGAGTTCCGCGACTGCTGGCTCAAAAAGAGTTCCGGTATTGTGGCCGGCATCGGGGCGCGAATAGGCAGTCTGACACGTGCTCAATGTTGGATCACTATCCCGATGAGTGCCCGCCAGCAGAAAGCTGCGTGAGCGTGTTCCTGTGAAAATGCCGATACCCTCACTGGCCGTCATCGCATCGGCGATAGGGTGCGGAGCTTGAATGTTCAGCTCGCGCAGTGGCTGCATCGCGGTGATAAATGTCCCCCAGCCTTTGTCCACAAGGCCGTTATTGTCCTTGTCAAGGGATTCCATCAGCACGCAATAATTGTGACCATTCTCGCTATAGGGACTGATGACATAGTTCGCGCGTAAACTTCTTGGCAAAGAGGTATTGGTACATACTCCCCCGAGCATGCTCCGTACCACCTTGCGCCAGTCACTTTGGACCGTGCTACTGGGAGCGACAAAACTCTGAGAATCAGCTCCGGGCATGTGGTCAACGATACATCCGACGACTGCGTCCAGTGATGACGCCTGTACGCAAGGCAATGTTGCTGTTTCTCCTTGTTCCGCCGTCACCAGAAGAAAGAACGCGGCACCACAAAGAGTACGGAGAAATGAAAAACGCCGGGAATACATAGTGAGACCTCCTCATCACGTGTGCGGAGCACAACGCCGTGAAGCGGTCGTTGTCGAACTCCGGGTAACCCTGCGACCCTATCGCTTTCCTCCGGTGACAGAAGAAAGTGACGTAGGCCAGTAGCTTTGCGTCCCATCTTTTCAGATGGTTTGCCTTTTTCGCGGAAACTTTCTTAACCGAGCAATTCTGACGCCACTTCTAGTTTCGTGAGATGTCACGGAGTTAGAGACATGTCGGGTGTTGGAAATTTGCCGACTGGCGAATTTTTGTCAGTTTGAGTCAAGATTTTTGATACTCAACATGCCACACGGACATGTTGTATTGGGTGGGGATAGTATGGGCGGAAGAGGGCGGGTACAAGAAAAACCGAGAGAGGAATCTATCTGATGAGAGAACCCGCATCGACTTTGTCCACCCGACGACTGGAACTGCTTTTTCGTGCCCATCCCTGGCATGGCGTCTCGATTGGGAGCGACGCTCCGGCGGTGGTGACCAGTTATATTGAGATCGTCCCCACGGATACGGTGAAGTACGAAGTGGATAAAGCCACCGGCATCCTCAAAGTTGATCGTCCGCAACGGTACTCGAATATCTGTCCCACCTTATATGGGTTTATTCCGCGCACCTTATGCGCCAGACAGGTCGGCCTCTACTGTGGGGAAAAAACCGGGCGGACGGGCATTGTTGGCGATGGTGATCCACTCGACATCTGCGTGCTGACGGAGAAGACCATCCCACATGGTGACATTCTGTTACAAGCGATTCCGATTGGCGGATTGCGGATGATTGATGGCAACCAAGCCGACGATAAAATCATCGCGGTTTTGCGCGATGATGCGGTCTATGGCAACTGGCGCGCGATCTCCGATTGCTCGACCACGCTGGTGGAGCGACTGCGTCACTATTTCCTGACATATAAGGACGCGCCGGATGCGACGGAGCGCCGCTGTGAAATTGTCCACGTCTACGATCAGCACGAAGCCCATGAGGTGATTCGGCGCAGCCAAAAGGACTACCGCGAGGAGTTTGGCGAAGCTGATGGACAGCTTCCTCTTACTCGGCAGAAGCCGGGAGAAGTCAAAAGTCAAAAGTCAAAGGGCAAAAGTCAAAAGTGAAGCTCCAGAGTCCACGAAGAAGCTGCTGATAAATTCCTCAGCGATCGCTTCCATAAGCATACTCGTGCTTCGACAAGCTCAACACGAACGGAAAACCTTCTACATTCCTCAAGTTCCCCTCCGTTCACCCTGAGCTTGTCGAAGGGTTTTTCAACAGATCTAAAGTCTTTTTCCGAACTCCGAACTCCCGATTACTCCCTCGCATACACTTCCGTCGCCGGATAAAACGCGTACCAGCCGAACCAAAATGACACATGCCCGCCCAAGCGAGGAAGTTTTTCGTTGCCGCTTGGATCAGCAAGGTGTTCTTCTTTGACCTGCCAAGCCGTCCCACTTTTTGTGTCCACGACCGTGCCAGGGGATGTTCCTGGTGCGAAGGTGTG
>JABFSC010000333.1 GCA_013140885.1 Deltaproteobacteria bacterium
GGAAAAATCGCCTCGGCGGCGGTGCGCACTCGGTCCTGCGCCTCGCGTTCACGGCCAAAGTGAATCTCTTCTTGCACCGCTTCAAAGGTGCGCAGGAAGGGTAGTACCTGTTCCGCGATCCGTTGCAGCTCGTCCTGATACTGTGTTGCTGTCATCTCCATGCTCCTCTCATACGAAGGACGTATATTCTCCAAATGTAAGCCCGACTCCGAACTGTCTCCGACTCCGAACTATCTTCGACTCCGAACTTGCCCCCAAGGTTTACCGCAATCGCAGCCGTTTCATCAACCGTGACAAATTCGATTGTGGCATGCCCAGGAGTTGCGCGGCCACCGTCTGATTCCCACCCGCGACTTCGAGCGTCCGGCGGACTTTGGCTCTGGTAAACGCATCAAGCGCCTCGGCCAGCGGCAAATCATCATCAACCCCGGTAACAAGAGTGGAAGTCACCGCCTGTGTCACTGCTTCTCGTCGCACTTCAATGGGGAGGTCAGCCACGGTAATCGCTGGTCCTGGAGAAAGCGCGACCGCGCGCTCAATCACATTCTGGAGTTCGCGCACATTGCCGGGCCACGTGTAGGCTTGTAACCGACTCAGCGCCTCCGGCCCGAGAAACATGACGGGCCGAGTCATCTCATGGCAGTAATGCTCGACAAAGTGCCGCACCAGCATGGGGACATCATCTCGTCGTTCGCGCAGGGGCGGCAGTGTAAGCGAGACCACGTTCAGCCGATAGTACAAATCCTCGCGAAACGTCCCTTGTTGCATGGCTTGGGGCAGATTCCGGTTGGTCGCCGCGAGGATGCGGACATCGACGCGGATGTTCTTGACGCCACCAACATGCTGGAATTCCTTGTCCTGCAACACGCGTAGTAATTTCACTTGGAGATTCGGTGGTAGGTCGCCAATCTCGTCAAGGAAAATCGTGCCACCATCCGCCAGCTCGAACTTTCCTTTCTTTTGCGCGATCGCGCCGGTGAAGGCCCCTCTGTCATGGCCAAACAATTCGCTTTCAAACAGGTCCGGTGTCAGGGCCGTGCAATTCACCGCGACGAACGGCTGCTCGGCGCGCGGACTCCATTGATGAATCGCGCGCGCGACAACTTCCTTTCCGGTGCCACTTTCCCCCAACAAAAGCACGGTTGAAGTCGTCGCCGCCGCGGTCCGCGCCATTCGTAACGTGTCCTGCATGGCCACACTCGCACCAACCACGAGCTGATACCGATCCTGTATAGTCTCCTGAAACGCTACATTGGTATTGCGCACGGAGACAAACGCTTTAGCGCGGGACAGCGCGGTCGCCGCGAGACTGCCGAACGCCATGAGCAGTTGCAAATCCTCTGGAGTGAACCCAGTTGGCAGCGTGGTATTCATCGCCTCGATGACGCCAATAATATGATCGTGCTGTTTGAGAGGCGCACAGAGCACCGATTTCGTGCGGAACCCCGTTTGTTGGTCAATGCCTTGAAAGAACCGGGGATCACGCGAGACATCATTCGAGAGCACCTCTTGTCCAGTTTGCGCGACCCACCCGGCGATGCCTTGTCCGACGGCGATGCGAAACTCCTCAACCTGCGCCCCGCCAGACGAGAAAGCAAACGCGACCTGTTGCGTGGTTTCGTCAATAAGCCCAATGCTGCACGCTTCTACTGAGAACAACTGGATCGCCGACTTGATGATCGCCCGCAAGAGATCGTCCGTTTCAACGGTACTCATCAACGACTGATTGATCTCAATCAAGCTGGCGAGACGGGTCCGGGTCCTTTCGAGTTCGGTCTGCATAGCACGCTGATATAGCACGTTGATATTGAAGGCCAGAGGTCGGAAGCTGCTCCACCTTATCGAAGCAGTCCGCTACCACTACGCGCGGAAGACCGCTGCTGGAATCGATACGGTATCTACGGAGGTGGAGTATCGGAAAGCCGCGTGAAAAGTCTCGGCACGTCTCGGACAAGTCACGGACCAGTCTCAAATAAGTCCAGGGCGAGTTTCAGACAAGCCTCGGACAAGTCTTAGACTTGCAGTGACTCTGTCCCCATGACCGCGGCGAGTTTGCGGGCTTCAGTCTGAATCACTGACAAAAGTCCTCACTCTTCAGAACGTTCTTACGCCGCCTGCAACTTGCCTTTCATCGGTAAGCAACGAATCTCTACTCGTTTATTCAGTACTATTGCGATCCGGTTCAACATCGCCAAGGCATGTCCCTCGTAATCGGCCTCTTCAAGCTGACGCATCACGGCTGCCGTTGTCACCACCAGTTTCGCTAATTGTCCATGAGTCAGATGGGCTTCGGTTCGTAAGTGGTGGACCTGACGAGCAATCTCATCGTTTGCTCGTGCTTCTTCAAGTAAAGCCAGCATTTCTGGCTTTCCCTCAAAGTAACGACGATGGAGGATTTCCACGGCATCCGTAGTAGGCTTCCTTTTCGGCATTCTCGGCATGGTTACATTTCCTTATGTGTATGGCGCTTTGGGTCATGGCTAAATTTTCTTTTTCGCGCCACGGCCAAATCAATCTCTCTGGGCGGCACGACTCGCTCTTTCGTTATGCCATGTGACACCACAGCAGCGGTTTCACCGTGAAAAAAGTAAAGCATGCGATAATTGATTCCCTGCCGACTCACCCGCATCTCATAGACCTCATCCCGCAAATAGTCCGCTTCCGGCCGCCGGAGTTCGTGCCCCAACTCTCGCAGACGCTCAATTCGCACCCGGCACTTCACGACGGCTTTGCGAGGAAGGCCTGCGAACCATTCCAGAAGCGGCGCCGTTCCAGCTTCTTCTTGATAAAAGATTACTCGAGTTCATCGCAATCCTTCCTCCCCCTTGTATGAGCCAACCTCCTACTCACTAGTAGTTGAAAACGTGAAACGTGACAGAGCTTTTCCCCCTCATCAC
>JABFSC010000584.1 GCA_013140885.1 Deltaproteobacteria bacterium
ATATTTTTGGTTATCTGACGTTTCTCGGATTTCTGACGCTGTTTTTGCGACTGTTCGGATGAAGGGACAATTCGGAGTTGAAGGCAGTTCGGGGCGGTTTTCAACTCCGAACTGTTTTAGACAAGCAGCGGCGCGATCACCAACGCGACGATCGACATCAATTTAATCAGAATGTTCATCGCCGGGCCTGACGTGTCCTTGAAGGGGTCGCCAACGGTGTCGCCAACGACTGCGGCCTTGTGCGCGTCCGTCCCTTTCTTCTCGCCTGGAATCTCGCCTTTCTCAATCGCTTTCTTGGCGTTATCCCAAACTCCACCAGAGTTTGCCATCATCAGGGCCAGCAGCACCCCAGTCACCGTTGCACCAGCGAGCATCCCACCAAGGGCTTCCGCGCCAAGAATGAGCCCAACGGCAACCGGCGCAATGACGGCGGTCAATCCAGGGACAATCATTTCTTTCAGAGCCGCGGCAGTCGAAATATCCACACAGCGAGCCGTATCCGGGCGAGCGCCCGGACGGCCTTCAAGCAACCCAGGAATCTCCCGAAATTGTCGTCGAATTTCTTCCACCATTTGCCCCGCGGCACGCCCAACTGCAGTCATGGTCAAAGCTCCGATGAAAAACGGGAGGATACCACCAAGGAAAAGACCAATCACGACAATCGGATCGGTAACAATAATCTGGAGAGGTCCAAGCCCGGCTGCGCTACGACCCTGATCGACCGCCTGAGTAAAGGCGGAGAATAGGGCAAGAGCAGTAAGCGCTGCGGACCCAATCGCGAACCCTTTGCCAATGGCGGCGGTGGTATTGCCGAGGGAATCGAGTCCATCCGTGATTTTCCGCACCTCTGGTCCAAGACCTGCCATCTCGGAGATACCACCCGCGTTATCGGCAATGGGGCCGTAGGCATCAACGGTCATCGTAATACCAACGGTGGCCAACATGCCAACACCGGCGATACCAATGCCGTATAAGCCCGCGGTGTAATTGGCGACATAGATTGCCACACAGATCGCGAGCACTGGGAGAGCACAGCTCTCCAGTCCGATCGCCAGACCGTGGATAATGTTCGTTGCTGGCCCGGTCTGACTAGCAAGGGCAACCCGCCTGACTGGAGCAGCCGAGGTGTAGTATTCGGTAATCAACCCAATCCCAATGCCGACAACACAACCGGAGGCAACCGCCCAAAAGATGGAATTGCTGACTGCAAGGGCCTGGACCAAGAACCATGCTCCCACAAGAAATGCACCCGCGGCGACAAAGGTAGAGTAGCGCAATGCGGATTGTGGCCCCATATTCTTGAGCACCCGCATGGAGTAAATCCCCAAGAGAGAGGCCAAGAGCCCGACTGCGGCAAGGTCCAGGGGTAACGCGAGCAGCGCAATACGCAAATGTTCATCACTCACACTGGCATCTTGGGCCAAATTCCTGAAGGCGACACCAGTGGCGGTCGCCCCAATGGCGATGGCGGCAATCATAGATCCCACGTACGACTCGAAAATATCCGCGCCCATCCCCGCGACATCACCCACGTTGTCACCAACGTTGTCAGCAATCACACCAGGATTGCGCGGATCATCTTCAGGAATTCCCGCCTCGACCTTGCCGACAAGATCACTGCCAACATCAGCAGCTTTGGTATAGATCCCACCGCCAACGCGAGCAAACAGCGCGATGGAACTCGCCCCCATGGCAAAGCCACTAATATACGGCGTCGTGGCTGGATCATGGTACAGCCACAAGAACACTCCGACGCCGACCAGACCAATACTTGCGACGGACAGTCCCATCACGGCACCGCCATCGAAAGCGGTGAGGAGCGCTTCTCCCTCTCCGTCATCCTTCGCGGCTTGCGTCGTACGAACGTTGGCCTTCGTCGCGGCTTGCATACCAAAATAGCCCGCCAGCGTCGAACACAGCCCCCCACTCACAAAAGCGACACCAGTTTGCCAGTTCACAAAGAAGACAAGTAAGAGAAAAACAACAACGACAAAGACGGCCAAAATTGTATACTCGCGCTTTAGAAAGGCCATTGACCCTTCATAGATGTAGCCGGCGATTTCCTGCATCCGATCATTGCCATCGGAACGCCTGACCACGGATCGGTATATGCTCCACGCGACCAACAAGCCGCCAAGCCCTAAGAGCGGCGAAATCTGAGCAAGAATATCCATAGCGTATGACTCTCCTCCTCCATGTGGGTACTTGTTGTCGGTGTGATGAGCCCGAGTGGAATTTAGTCGAGCCTTCCCGCCTCCACAACAACGCGGGGACAATAAACGCTTCCGAGGATGGAGTAAAGGGGCGGAAACAAACAAGAGAGACGGTGCCACGAGAGAAGGCAGCGCATCTCTCTTCCGTCGGGACGAAGGATCTTACGGGAAGCGAAAAGCGTGCTCAAAGCCAGCTATTTTTTGCGCGCGCTACTGCTCCATCACATTGAGGCGGCTGTTCACTAGCGACACTCACCGCGCAGTTTGGGTGAAGAAGCGCGCTTCTAGCAGTTCTGCACCACCCAAGCTCGAAACCCGTCCCCCGAAATCCAGCCTGCGTCACCGCCGCCCGCTCTCCTCGCGCTGTTCAACTTCAACCAGCAACGCACGCGAGGCGATGACTTCACCGCTAGCGAGAGCGGACTCAGCGGCTCGTTCGACGGCGAGCTTGCACACGGTCTTGAGGTCAACACCATGAAATTCGAGGTCCAGTTCGTCGCTTGACACCCAGGCGTTGACCTGGCGACCATCACTGAGCTTACAGTGATAGCCCGTGTACCGTCGCGCCCGGTCTTTCTTCCGTTCCATATCCACTACTTTATGCTTCGTCATACGCTTTCCTTTTCCTGGTTCCTGCCTACTTTCGGAGAAACCCCTTGTGATCCACGCGAGTGCGCAATGCGTGCAGCTCTTCCGGTGTCGGCGGCTCGGTCTGAGGCACGGCGGCGGGCAGCGTCAGCGCGAACCCAGTTTGTGCTTGCACATCGGCGGGAGCCACTCCAGGATGCACCGAGCGGACCTGCATCCGTTTGGTATCGTCAGCGAAGTCAAACACACACATCGGGGTCACACAATACTTAGGACCGCCACCAGGCAACCCCAGCTTTTGTCGCGCGTCGGCACCACCAGTACCCCAACCATAAGAACTAATGTAGTCGCAGCGCTCGACCAAGAGACGAGACGAGTGCGAATTAAGCACGATGTAGTAACGCCCCACATGCGTGCTGAGCGTTGGCGTGCCAACCGACCCAGGGCCACGAAACCGTAAGTGTTGGTAATCTGGGCCGATGCCAATCAGATTGGTGTTGCCATACGGATCGACCTGCACGCCGCCGATAAAAAAGACATGCCGGTCCCAATCCTTGATGCGGTCAAAGCGATGACCAGTATCACTAAATGATTCCGCCCAGCGCACGACGCGACGGTCCCAACCAAACGCTGGCATCGGAATGGAATCGAGATGCGCCACATTCATGCGCGCGCCCAAAAAGATCAATTCCATATTAGGACCGTGCACGAGATGCGCCAGTCGCACCGCCGCTTCCACCACAGGCATCGCGACTCCGACCCGCAACACATCGCCATCTCGCAGTTCACGCGCCAGGAAAATCGCCATGAGTTCTTGAGGAGAATAGTCATTCATAAGGCACAGGTTTCGCGTTTCGGGTTTCGAGTTTCAGCAATTGGAGAGACAAGGAATAGCACTCAGGCCCCTGTCTCCTGTCCCCCGTCACCCGTCGTTTAGTATTCATACAACGCCAACAACCGCTTGATCCCAATCCGTTCAAGATAATCACCATGCGTGGCCGGCTCACGACAGTAGCGATTAAGATACTGCCGCAACGCCTCGGGTTGATTCCCCTGCGCGGCGGCGGTGGCCGCTTCGGTGTAAGTTCGCAAGAGATCACTGTCCTGCACGTAGAAGCCGCGACTGTAGAAGGGATGGGCTCCGTATGGGGCCCGAACGATGGCATCGGCACCCGCGATCGTCGTCGCCCACGGATTGGCGCGGATTTCCTCGTTGGGAAGGATCTTCTCCACCTGCACGATAGTCCGGTCCGCCGCGCGATAGAGAAAGAGGTCCAGCCAGCCTGGGCCGCCGAGGTGTTGCACGTTGCCGTAGGCATCGGCGGCCGCGGCATGAAGGAGTGCCACATCTGGTTTGATTGGTGGCACGGCGATGAGGGTCTCGCCACGAATGGGATCACGAAAGACCTTGAGGTCAGGGTTCACATCGGGAAGCGAAGTGCCCACCCCACCACGCCACGGCAGAAACGGCAGAGCCTGGGCCGCCGCCTGCAAACCAGTGGTGAGGATACCTTCTTCACATTCCCATATTTCAATCTCGCCCCGTTCCGCCGCGCGACGGAACGAAGGAGCGACAGGAACCCCGAACCCACCACCAGCGTAATAGCTGACCGCTTTCCGAACGCAGCCCGCGGCGATCAGCAAATCCAGCGAGAGGCCACTATCCACCACCGTGAGGTTCTTGACGCCACGCCGAATGATATGACGCAGCAACATCATCGGCGCGGGCGACCCCACGGCGATGGTCATTCCGTCTTGCACCCAGCTCGCGGCCTCGACTTCATCAAGGATACGTTGTCGTCGTTGTTCTGTTGTCACACGCCCGCCCTTTCTGGCGTGACATATATGCCTGAGCGACGCGGTTTGGCAATGGGCGGAGCGGCTATCCACCGAAGGATCAGAGAGCGAATCCAGACATGCACGAGAACAACCCCCTCCAGGACTCGCTTGAGACTCGCCTGACACTTGTTTGAGACTCTCCTCTTTTGGGCTACAGTCCCACATCATCATCTGAGAGAGGAGCACACACTATGGCACATGACCGTGTGGCGGTTGTCGCTGGCGTTGGACCAGGGATTGGGATCCGCTTTGTCGAAATTTTCGCCCGAGAGGGGTATCGCGTGGTGGCGTTGGCGCGGAACGCGGATGCGCTGGCGCGTTTGCGAGCCGGCTTGGGGACAGTGGCCGAACGCTGTGTCTTCTGGCCAACAGACATCACCGATCAAGCGCAAGTCAAACAAACTTTCGCTCGCGTTCGGAGTGAACTCGGTCCCGTCAATTTGCTCGTCGCTAACGGTGGCGCGGGCTCGAAACGGGGCTCGTTTCTCGACATCACGGCGGACGACTTCACTGGCAATTTTCGTGGCTGCGCGTTAGGGCCGTTCCTATGCGCGAAAGAGGCGATTCCCGACATGCTCGCGAACGGTGGCGGCAGCATCGCCTACATCGGCGCGACTAGTTCCGTTAAAGGCTACGCGAAGTCTTCCGCGTTTGCGCCAGGAAAATTCGCGCTGCGCGGGCTCGCGCAATGCAATGCTCGTGAGTTTGGCGCGAAAGGGATTCATGTGTTTCATGTCATCATCGACGGCGGCATTGATGACATTCCCTTGGGCGAGGAGCGCGAGGCCAAAGCGGGCATGCTCGACTCACGTGCCATCGCGCGGGTAGTGGCGCAAGCCGTGGCACAACCCAAGGATACGTGGATGCAGGAGTTCGACATTCGACCATCGACGGAACAGTGGTAGCCGTCGGAGTAGCAACCACATTCGATCCCCCTCACCCTAACCCTCTCCCATCCGGGAGAGGGAACCTGGAAGCAACCTCGCAACTCTTATTCAATTGGACTGCTGAGATTCATAATTTGATCCGAGAACGCGCCGCTCGCGATCTCCTCTGGTCGCAACGGCTCCGCCCCCAGGTTGAACACATGCGTATTCTCCGCGGTATCCAAGGCGAAGAGGAGTTTGCCTTCGGTCACGAGATCATGGCAAAAGCTCTCGCTTTTCCCGCCTGGTGTCGCGTGGGTGATGACCACCGCATCCGCGAGCGCGGCGATGAACTGGTTGCGCACAAGCGCGCGAGCGGAGGTGGGTCGCTGATGCGATTCACCAAAGGGCGAGAGCAGCAACATGCGCTCCTTCTCAAACGCCATCCGCCACGCAGCCGGAAGTCGGAGGCGCTCAATACTCCGCGCGGGGCACACGATAACTGGCTGTGTTCCCTGGAGCAGGATACCCAGGCATTCTTTTTCAAGGGGCGAATGAAACCCACTGATAACCGTGCCCCCGGCGTCACGAAGCGCGTGCGCCAATGCGTAGGTTTGCTGGATGACCGGTTCGCTACATTGGATGGAACAGAAGAGCGCGACCAGCGGGCGATGTCGAACCTCGTGCAAAAGACTCAGGTTGCCCCGCGCGATCAGGGTCGGCGGGGTGCGGTTCGCGAAAGACAACCGGAGTGACGCCGGGTAGTGCACATCGTGCGGACTGAGCGCGCGCGCCTCGAACATCAGAGCCTCTTCGTCAGGCTTGGTCTTGCTCTCTAGAATTCATACGACATCACCACGCCACCGTACATGTTGAAACTCGGCGACGGTTCGTAGAAACGGCTGGCGGCCGCGTTCAGTCGCACGAGTCCGTTGTAGTGTTCGTTGTTCATGTTGTTAAGGCCAATGAACGGCGAGATGCGCCCGTTGCCCAGTTCCCACTCATACCCCATGCGCAAGTTCAACACGGTATACGAGTCGTTGCGGTTCAGGTTAGAGTCATCGGCGAAGAAGCGATCCACGTACAGGAGATTCGCGGAGCTATAAAACCCGGAGCGATGCGCGTAGAACAATTCCGTGAACAGTTGGTGAGGAGGGATGCCCGGCTCGTCGTTGCCGTCGAAGCGACCAGCGGGTGTCCGGTAGCGGTCAAATTGCGCGTCCAAGTACGTATAGGAGGCCGTCCATGACAACTCCGGGGTCAGCGGCAGCGTGAACGAGGATTCGATCCCCCGCCGTTGCGACCGTCCGGCGTTGCGGAAAAAGATGCGTCCCGACTCGCCCTCGAACTGAATCAACTCGTCGTCAATGTTGATCCAAAAGAACGCGACATCGTACCGCATCCGTTCCATCAACGTGCCGCGCACGCCAACTTCATAGTTAATCGCCTTTTGTGGCCCCAGGTCCGGGTTGAGTCCGCCACGCTCATCGGGACTAGCGAACTCGGTGGTTGTGGGCACCTGGAACGCCGTGGAGACATTCGCGTACAGGCTCAGGGACGGAATGGGTCGATAGAGAATCCCGCCCATCGGGCTCAGCTGATCGGGCGTCTGCGAACCAGACTGGTCCCCATCGCCGCGGAACCGATCATCAACGGCGAAGCGAATGTTATCGTAGCGTAGCCCCGCGCTGAGAATCAGATTCTCACGCAGGTAAAACTCATTGTGAATAAACGGTCCGACGCTGGTGACTTCCTCGTCTTGATGAAAGCGCAGATTGCCGGATTTGCCGTCGTCATTATTGAAACGGCGGCGATTGTCGATCTGGTACTGGGTATCGACGCCCGCCATGAAGCGATTGCGAAAGCCGCCAAACGTGGTGTCGTAGGTGTATTTCACCCCACCACCAATGCCGAACCGGTCGAACACCACGACGCCACCACCTCCGGCGGGACGGATCGGCAGCTTCCCATCAAGCTGGCGAAACAACGAATACTGCGTGATCGTGATTTCGTGGCCAGGCAAGAACTCGTTGCGATAGACAAACCCCAGGCGTCCGTGGGTAATCCGTTCACCAGCATCCAGGAGCACGTTCAAGTCACGCGCCTGGCGACGATCCTGCTTGATTTGCGCGCGGGTCAGTCCACCGGCATCGCCCGCGAACGGGGCATCAGTGAAACTCATCAGCGTCGTGAGGCTGGACTGTGGGTTGATCGTGTAGCGGAGTTTGCCGGTGAATAAGACGTTGCGATGTCGCGTGTTGTCGCGATAGCCGTCAAGATAAAAGTACGACGTATTGAAGAGCACATTCAGTTTGCCGAATTGCCCACCCATCTTGATCTGCGGTTTCACGAGACCGTAGTAGCCACCCGTGATCCGCGTTTCCAGAAATGGTCGGGTCCCGCCGTCTTCGGTCGTGACGCTGATCACACCGCCAGAGGCGTTGCCATAGAGGGACGAGGCCGGGCCTCGCAGCACTTCGATCCGCTGGGCGGAGCCAAGGTCGATATTATCCGTCTCGCTCTGCCCATCGGGCGAGGTTTCGAGAATGCCATCGACCACGAGCTTGATCTCGCGCACGCCAAACGCCGCCCGGGTGCCGAATCCACGGATGGAGATGCGCTGGTCCTGAGAGAAGTTGAACGCGTTTTGGATGAACACCCCTGGCACGCGATTGAGGGATTCATCAAGCGCGATCGTCGGCTGACCGAGTTGAATATCGCTCTGGTCCACCACGCTCACGGCGGCGGGAACATTGGCGAGGGGCGTCTCCGTGCGTGTGGCCGTGACGACAACCGGCTCCAACGTGGTAACACCTGTCGGTGGGGGTCTCGTTGGCGACTCGGAAGGATCAGCAGGTTGTGGGGGCTGAGACTGCGCTTGCGTTGTTTGGGCCTGAAGAGTGAGCGGGTGAAACAAGAGCCCGCAGGACAATAGGAACACCGCGACATTAGACCATCTCACTAGAAATCCCCCCCATTCACTGGCTGACATATTAGGCCCCTTGTTTACGGGGAATCGCATCACGGAGCAAGGGACGAAGTTGACTCGCGGACAGGGAATCTCCATTCTAGTGCGCGATTCGGGGGAGCGTGAGCATTCCAACGACGGAGTCACAAGCAATGAACATCCAAATCTTCGGCCTACAAAAATGCGCGGAGACCCGCAAAGCGCAACGATTCTTCAAGGAGCGCGGGGTACGTTTTCAGTTTGTCGATCTCAAGGAAAAAGGGTTGTCGAAAGGCGAGCTGCACTCCGTGAAGGTCCGGGTGCCGCTGGAGCAGCTCATTGATCGTGGCGGCCCACGGTTCATCGAGAAAGGGCTGACACACGCCTCGCTGAGGCCAGAGCGCATCGAAGCCTTGCTCTTGGATGATCCGTTGCTCTTCAGCACGCCAATTGTGCGCAACGGCAAGGAAGCGACGGTGGGGTATCGACCGGAGGTGTGGAAGGGATGGCAGGAGGAAAAATGAATGGGTGACCCTTGGCAAACGAACGGGCGAATGGGCCACGGAGAGAACCAAGAGTTGTATTCGTTACTCTACTTCGCCCGTTCTCCCATTCACCCGTTCGCCCCTTCGTTCCTCATTCCTCACGCGAGCGCATTAGGCGCGTGCGGAATCTCCCGCCACTGGTCGGGATCGTGCCCGTAGAGAATAGTGGCCCCGGCCTTGTCGCGGAGGTCACGGAGC
>JABFSC010000573.1 GCA_013140885.1 Deltaproteobacteria bacterium
CTCACTCACCACCGTCTCGGGCCAGGCCGCGGTAAACAGCTCATCTTTCGTCGCCAACTCTCCGGCATGCTCGACCAAATACCGCAGCACCGCAAAGGCTTTGCCCGTCAGCCGCACTTCTTGTACCCCGCGCCATAACTGGAAGTTCCCCATGTCCAGCCGGTAGGGACCGAAGCTAACTAGTGGTTCGGGCTGTCTTTTTTCGTGCTCGTTCATTCCACAACAATTCCGTGACATTTCCAGAACTTTCCCATGACTTCCACTCGCTGATCTCTTACCTTCCTCTCACAGAACAGCCGCAATCACAACCGCTCAGAGAAAGGAGGTGAGGCCTTTTGCAGGTCACCCGACGATTTTTCTATCAACGGCTCTTGGGAACAACACTATAACGCTCAGAAAGGAGACCAGATCATGACAACTGCAAGGAAACCATTGAGAACGAGCCTGGCAGCCGCGCTCAGGAAGCTCAGGCACAGGCACACCACAAAAGGTCGGCTTCTCGGCATCGCTGCCGTGTTGTTGGCAACTCTCACCACGGTCCCCGACACTGCGGCTGGCGACGCAGTCACCGACTGGAACGCAAACGCTGGCGTGGCCGCCACTGCGGCCTGCATCGCTCCCCTCGACAACCCACTCCACGAGTCGCGGATATATGCGATGATGCACATTGCCATTCATGACGCGCTGAACGCGATCGATCGGCATTCCCGTCCTTATGTGTTCGTCAGTCAAGCGCCGTCGGGAGCTTCTCCCGCAGCTGCGGTGGCTGCGGCGGCACGCGATGTGCTGGTCTCGGTCATCGCTCAACTCCCGCTCGAGATCACTCCCCCGGCGTGCATCGCCGCAGGCAGTGCCAGCGTCGAAGCCGCCTATACGGCAGCCCTCGCTGCAATCCCCCCTGCTCAGGCGAAGGTGGATGGCATCGCCGTGGGACAGGCGGCGGCGGCGGCGCTCCTCGCCTTGAGGGCCGACGACGGCGCGGTTGGGCCCTTTCTTAATTTCAATTGCCCGCAGGATACCAGCCCTGGCGAGTACCAATGCACCCCGGGGACCCCATTCATCGCCTTTGAGGTATGGGAAAATGTTACCCCCTTCGTTCTGAAGGACAGCTCACAGTTCCGTCCGGGGCCGCCCTACGCGGTGACCAAGAAGAAGTATACGGCTGACTTCAACGAAGTGAAATCTCTCGGCGGCAATGGCACCACCACTCCCAGCGCCCGTACCGCCGACCAGACCGAAATCGCCCTCTACTGGTGGGAAAGCTCTCCGCTCAAGTGGAACCGGGTTGCGAGGGTCGTCTCCGCCGATGAGGGACTCGATCTCTGGGAGAACGCCAGGCTCTTCGGCCTGCTCAATATCGCCCTTGCGGATGGTTACATCGCAATGGTCGATTCCAAGAACCATTACAACTACTGGCGACCGGTCACCGCTATTCAGACTGGGGACACGGACGGCAATCCCGACACGACCGGGGACCCGGCCTGGACACCGTTACGTGGGACTCCGCCGGACCAGGACTACGCCTCGGGGCACTCCATCGCAGGGGGTGCGGGTGCGGAAGTGCTGAAGCGGTTCTTCGGCACCGACCGGATTAGCTTCCAGGACTGCAGCATGACGCTCCCGGCCGGTCGCACCTGCGGCGATCCGTTACCAGTGCTCCGCTCGTATACCAGCTTCTCCCAAGCGGCGGTCGAGAATGCGTATTCGCGCATCCTCATTGGGTTCCACTTCCGCAAATCGGTCGAAGAAGGGACCGAGTACGGTCGCAAAATCGGCAAGCGGGCCGCCAATCGCTACTTCCGGCCTGTGCGCTGAGTTGTGCGCGAGGTCCCACCATTCGGGCCGGGGTGGGGATGGCTTCGCTGACGAAGCCATCCCACGTTCGGGGGACGCACGCTCGTTACGCATATTGGTAAGGCCAACTCCGGACCGCAGTCGATCTGCCTGCCCGACATGTTCTATAGCCCCGACAATTTTGCAGTGTGGAATGCGGTGACCTTATCACCACTGGCCCCTCCGATTCCGCTTTCGACCTTTCTGTTTCCTCCAGACCGTATTCCGGGCTATATCGACCCGATAAGCTTAGCGTACACCCCATCGTTAGCGAGCAGCGAGCATCTCCAGATTGTGAACACGGAGGTTGTCGCCTTCTTCAACAAGCATCTCAAGGGGGACATGCGCTACCACCGCTACCTCCTCCCGGGCTACGCCCATGCCAAAAAACTCGCTGCCGAGGTCGAATACTGCAAGGCGACACCAGGGAACGCGGAGGGGTGCTTCGATAAGCACGGCACGGAATGACGTGAATTGGGGAATGACAATGAAAGGAAGGAAGTGAGCTGAAAAGGGGAAGGAGGGACGGTACGGCTTGTATGGCCTCACTCGACGCGCCACCGCTGACGACTTGTCACCAGCAAAGTCCACGGGCAGCGTACTGCCCGTGGCACCAGGCGAAGGGGGCTCGCATAGCTCAGACTCCGTCCGACTTACTCCTGAGACAACGATTGTGGCGGATGTTTACCGGTCATGACTAATAAGCGGCGCAGATTGACAACTCCTTCGCGATTCAGATGCAACGTCGCTATCGTTGCCCGACCAGTGGGGGTCACGCCAATGATCAGCGTGCAATCGGGATTCCAGATAAAATGCGCGTGCCAGTTGTCACGCCGGGGATGAAACAGCGGCGCTACTTGGTGGCTGACAGGATCACGCGCCGTGGTCTTGTCGTACTTAAAATTGTTGCACCCCTGGCATGCCAGCGCCAGATTGCTGGCCGTTGTCGTGCCTTCGGCATTAAGGGGAGTGATATGCTCGACTGAGAAGCCTTGCGTGGCATACGCTTCCTGACTCACGCAATACTCGCAACGCCCATGCGCACGTTCCCGGACGAG
>JABFSC010000527.1 GCA_013140885.1 Deltaproteobacteria bacterium
TCACGTCAACTCGGCTATGAGGCATTTGGGGTGCTTCGTTCATACCCCCAACAATATCCAGAAAAACCCCAAAGTCCCGATCCGGAAAAATCCCAAAAGTCGTAGTTTCGTTTGCGGGAAACTACAGTTTAGGTCACGCTGTTGCGCATTTCGCTTTTCAGTACACACAAGGGAAGAAGTGAGGGAAGCACACACGCTTTGGCTGTTCTGAAGAAGGAGGCTACATGACCGAAGTCGAGCGAATGAAATATCTTCGTATCACTGTCGTGGTCGTCGGACTCATCTTTCTCCTCGGCATCTGGCCACTCACGAGGGTTTGGCCGTCTGCCTGGGCCTGGCGCGCGGAAGATCGTTCTGGATATCTAGAAACGCTGCTAGGGATCTTTGCCACACTGGGGGTATTCTTACTCGGGTATAGTCTAGAATCCCTCAGCAATTCTCGATTTGAATTGCTCGGCAGAATTGTAGGAAGAGGTGACCGTGCAGACCCTGACGCATGACAGCGAGGAGCTCCAGCCCACTAGGAAAACACAGAGAACGCGAGCGCGCCCGGCAGTCAGCGAAGATGATGTAAATTCGAAAGTACTAATGTACCAGGAAAACAGAAGAAAAAGGGCGAAAAATCGAACGTGAAAGCGTACCACCTCCCAGCCAATTGGCACGGGCACTATAGAATTGCGCTACGGAATCAGCTACTGAGCAGTTTCCGCACTCAAATGCTCTATCGCTCAATTTGTGATGTACCTGGTACACGCTGACAGTCAAACTTGGTACACCATCATTTTCAAATCTACAGCACGTGATCGGCAGCGGGCGTCACCCCCATGGAGCCGATGAGATGGAGACACGGGCAATGCGCTGAGGACAACGGTGGACGAAGCCGTGCACGGAACCGCCGTCCGCTGGTCCGTTCTCAACGATATGGTCGCACATCCCTTTCGCGTCAGAGAGAGTGAGGGGATGAAACCGTGGCTCTTTTGTTTCACGAAGCTATCTCAAAACTCGCAAAACTTGCAGTTTTCGTAGTAAAATAGCGGAATGAAGCAGGCACGGACACGTTGTTGCTCACGAAAAGCCTCCTCACTCGATGTTCTCCCTACCACACGGAAATCGTATCGGTCCGATGTCTCGGATGTCCAATGGGACTACCTGTGCGGCTTGTTGCCCAAAGGCGCGCGGACCGGACGGCCCCGCGCCAACGAACGGGAAATTCTCAATGGCATCTTGTACGTCCTCAAAACCGGGTGTCAGTGGGAAGACCTGCCCCATGACATCGCGGCCTCGCCGAAAACCTGCCACCGCCGCTTGCTCGACTACCACCGCCGCCGCGTGTGGCAAAAGATCGTCCGCGCCTTGCTGCAGGAAGCGGACCGGCGCGGGTATTTGAATTTCACCAATGCGTATCATGATGCCAGTGTGATCAAGTCAAAAAAGGGGCCTCCGCGCAAGTCGGCTACTCCGGCAATCACCATATTCGCGGGCTCAAACGCCACCTCCTCATCCAAGCGCATGGGCATCCGCTCCACTTCACCCTCACCAAAGCCAATTGGCACGACCAACGCGCCATCCTGACCACCCTTGAGGGTATCCGCATCGGCAAGCGCAAACGGAAACCGAAGCGCCTGGGGTTAGACAAAGGCTATGACAGCGAACCGTTACGCCGGGCGCTCCGAGCCCGGCGCATTATTCCGATCGCGCCCTACCGGAAAAATCATATCGCCATTCCACTAGGCCGCCCACCGAAAGATCGGCATCACGCACGGTATTGTCGCCAACGCTGGAAAGTGGAACGCTCCTTCGCCTGGCTCAACAATGCTCGTCGATTGGATCGCTTCCTCGAACGCGACCAGAAAACTTATCGGGCTTTAATGCGAGTCTTCTTCATTCGCTACTACTTGAACCTGCTATTTTAGAGCGTGTCGCAGAATTGGCGTGAGAAATGAGCGCTTTTCAGCCGATTGGGGTTGAAAAGCGCTCGAATTTTCGCTGACATCGTCGGGGAGATGAACACCGGAGGATGTCATGGACACACGCACGGAGTCTACGCGGCCCAGCGGCGATGCGCCAGCCCGGAGCGGCGCATGGGTGTCGCTGTTTGTGGGCGACGAGCATCCCTTGCTGCGCTTGAAAGCGGAATTGGATTGGCCCGCGCTCACGGAAGCGATGGTGAGCCACTGGCGGGCGGCGGGCAAAAACGTCGATGGTGGCCCCGGCTTGCCCTGGCCGGTGCCGTTGTATGTGCCCTTGTTAGTGTTGATGTGGGTGAAGGCGTATCACGCGCGTCAGATGGAGGAGTATATCAGCGAGAGTGTGGTGGCGCGGCGGTTTCTGGAGCTCACGGAGCCCGAGGTGAAGCAGCTTCGCGATCATGCGAGCATCGCCCGCGCCGAAGCGGCCTTGGGAGCAGAGGGCAAGGCGGCGGTCAACGCGTTGGTGATCCACACGGCGGAGCAGCACAAGTTTACCGACGGGCAGATCCTTTCGTCGGACACGACGGTGCAGGAACCGGCCATTGGGTATCCCCACGAGCCGGGAATCGTGAAAGGGTGGGCGCAGCGGATCGAGCGGGCGTTGCGGAAGCTCAAAGCCCGGGGCGTGAAGGCTGCCGCCGAGGGGATCGCGCACGCCCAGGCGATCTATCGGCAGGTCAAAGCGCATCATCTGTTTGCCCAGACCCAAGCGGAGAAGCAGCGCATTGTGACCGAGTTGGTCACGCAGAGCACCGCGCTCCAGGAGACCGCTCAGGCGGTGATCGCGCAGGTCAGCGCCCGCTGTGGGCAGGTCAAACAACGGGCTGTGGCCACGTTGCGCCGCCTGGTGGCGGTGTCCCAGACCTTGCTGCCCCAGATCACGCAATGGCTGACGACGGGCAAGGTGGCGACCGAGAA
>JABFSC010000077.1 GCA_013140885.1 Deltaproteobacteria bacterium
CTCTTGTGCACCGCCAACGCCCGCAGCTCGTCGATCATGCGCCGGGCACAACCCAGAGCGACGGCGGGCAGGTTGGCGAAGAAGAAGCCGTGATAGCGGTAGAGTGGCTCCGGCCGCGTACCGATGCGAAGGGGGTCGAAGCTGCGCGCCTCGGGAACAAAGGTCTCCTTCACCGAGTAGTCGTTGCTGCCGCTACCAGCGAGCCCCGTGGTGTACCAGGTGTCGTGGATCTCGACCTCGTCGACCGGCAGCCAAACGACGCGGCGCTCCGGCTGGTTGTGGTCACCATCACGGGCGCACCGTTCTCCCAGAGGGCGCACCCACCGACCAGGCGGTGGGCATGAAGGCAACCGCTGCCGAATTGCCATCGACCGCTGACTTTGAAGCCACCGTCGACGCGGTGCGCCTGACCGATCGGCGCCAGCCAGCCCGCGGTAAGCAGGTCCATGTCGGGATAGAGCTCGCGGGCCACCGACTCCTCGACGCGCGCCGCGTAATGGCCGCTATCGGAGCATATCATCGCCACCCAGCCCACCGAGGCGTCGTGGTAACCGAGGATCTCCATGATCTCGCACTGCTGCAAGATGTCCATGTCCGGTCCACCCCAGGCGCGCGGAAAGGCGATGCGGAAAACACCTGCCCGCTGCATTGCTTGGATCAGATCGTCCGGCAGTCGGCGGTTACGAGCGATGGCATCGGCGGCCGCTTCGATCGCAGGGGCCAGGGCGTGGGCGTTGGCGATGATGGTATCACCGTCGAGATGTGTATTGGACATCGGGTACCTCCAAGGGTCTCTATAGAAGCCGAACGCTCCCGCGCACCGCGAGCCGCCCCCCGAGACCATTCGGCTTTTTTCGATCCGCAATAGGGCGGCGATGTGGTGGCGCGTGTAGTTGGACACTGTATCATTCACATTCCTGGACTAAATCCTGTCAAACAGTTTACTTACGAGAGCAGTGAGAACGCGAGGGTTGGCCGATGCAATGCGGTATCTGATGCCACATTATACTTCCTTCCCGCGGTCACGCTTCCCGATCCCAGACGAACGTGCCGCCAACCATGGTCTTTTCGACCGGGACGTTGATGAGGCTGTCGGGTTCGACCTTCGTGAGATCCTCGCCAAGCACAACGAGATCGGCTAGTTTGCCGGGAGTGATGCTCCCCTTCACGCGTTCCTCGAATGACGCGTAGGCTCCGTGCATCGTGTAGCAGCGGATCGCCTGCTCGATCGTGATCCGCTGGTTCCCACCCCAGACCTTACCGTCGCGGCCCTTGCGCGCGACCATACTCATGAAGGCCATCATCGGCTCGAACGGACCGGGGATGTAGTCCGACGCGCCTGTCACCGGAATACCCGCATCAAGGAATGCCTTGTGCGCGAACATCCACTGCAGCCGCTCCTCTCCGTAGTCGGCCCACTTGTCACTGTGGTGGTAGACATACGTGCAGAAGGGCGTGGGAATCACACCGAGTTTCTTGATGCGATCAATGAGCCCTGGGTTGACGAGGGTGCAGTGTTCGATGCGCCACCGCGGGTCCTGCACTGTTTGTGCCCCCAGCGTCTTCTCATACGCGTTCAATACCATATCGATCGCCACGTCCCCATTGGCGTGAATGCCAATCTGGAATCCCGCGCGCTGCGCCGTCACGACCTGCGCGTCGAGTTGTTCTTGACTCATCGTCAGGATGCCGAAATCGTCTGGGCGGCCGACGTAAGGCTGCGACATCCTCATCGTGCGACCAGCGCACGCGCCATCAGCGACCATCTTCACCGGGCCAATCCTCAACATGTCATTCCCGAAGCCCGTGCGGATATTGAGCGCAGCGAAGTGCTCCAGCAAGCGATAGAGAATGAGCGCGTAGATGCGAATGGGTAGTTCGCCGGTCGCGAGCGCATCCTGATACGCCAGGAGGTCGATTTCGTCGACCATCGCATCGTGCACGGTCGTGAGGCCGGACCGGGCCATAGCGTAACCCATCTGAATCGCGGCCCGCTTGGCGTCCGCGCGCGTGGGCGGCGGAACCAGCTTGCGCACCGGCTCCGCCGCGAGTTCGCGCATCACGCCGGTCAGTTCGCCCGTCTTGGGATCGCGGTCGTACTTACCGCCGGAGGGGTCTGGTACCTGTTTGGTCAACCCGGCCATGCGTAACGCCACGGAGTTGGCGATGCTGATATGGTTCGAGCGATCGGTGATGACGACCGGGTGATCCGGCGACACCTCGTCGATGTCGAATCGCGTGATGAACCGGTTCAGATCGGTTTTGCGGTCATCGTACTGGTTGCCCGTGATCCACTCGCCCTTCGGCTTTTGCGCCGTCGCCTCTTTAATGGCCTGTTTGATGGCGGCTATAGAGGAGAGTCCAAGATCGAGCGAGAGGTATGTTTGGCGGCCGGCCGAGGCAACATGTGTGTGCGCATCAATCAAGCCGGGAAGGACCGTCTTGCCTCGGAGCGACAGCGTTTGCGTGCCGGGCCGCGCGAGCGCCCTAATGTCGCGAGAGGAGCCGACGGCAATGAACCGACCATTCTTGATCGCTACGGCCTCCGCTCGTGGACGCGCATCGTCCATCGTTATGATGTTGGCGTCGACAATCACGAGATCAAGGAGGCGATCCCCTGTTGCCAGCGCCGCCGCATCGGTGTCCGAGGCGCTGCAGCCCAAAAGACCCGCGACGAGGGGTGTGGCCAGCGCTGCTTCGAGTAGAGCCCGGCGTGTGATGGTCTGTTTTGGCATTGCCTAACACTCCTATTCAGTGAGATCATTTAGTCTTCTGTGCGTACCTTGCGTCGTTTCCCGCCCGCGAGCGCGGGCGGCCTAACGCTGCGTCTCAGCGGCAAGGCCCCAACCGCTACCATTCAGATTTAGCAGCATCCGCAACCGGGGCCGCGTCCGCTGGAGGCAATAGTGAGCCACCGCTTTTCTCTTGTCCGCTACGGCGCGGGCTGCATCAGGGGTTTGTCTTTGTCGAGAATGAACGTACTGGCCACTCGCGCCGTCCCTTCCCCCACGTTCCTGGTTTCATGGACGACTCCCCGGGGGTTATGAAACGCCTCGCCCGCACTGGCTCGCCGGGGCTCTCGCCCGTCCAGACGGAACTCCAAGGTCCCCTGAAGGACAACGCCGTATTCGTCGCCGGGATGCGTATGACGGCCTGTCGTGCCACCCGGCGCGAACTCCGCCGTGCCAATGACAGCCTCCTTCGTCTCGTCGCCGCTGAGCGCGGTACGGAGCAGCGGGTTTCCCGCGAACCCCTGAGCCTGAGCGTGGACCGCAATTGCGCCCCGGGCCACAAAGAGCAGCCCTGCTATAGTGAAAAACGCCAAATGGGAACGAGAACGTGTCATGTGTCTCTCCTTTCACAGTGTACGCGCCACGAGTTCGCTTGCCCTGGAGCGCGGCGCTTGGCCCTTGGGGCGGCGGCAAACGCCCGCGCTCACGGGCCGCCGGCCAGATGGAGCCGTGCGGTTTAAGCAGAGCCGCAAGCGGGCGGCGGTCACCGGCAACGCGCTTGTTAGGCGCAGGCCCCCTCCGTACCGCACCTCTAGTGACCTTTCACTGTTCCTCCCATTTTTCCTCCCTCAAACCCTTGCAATACCAGCTGCGACTACCGGCTCTACCTCTGCCTCCCAGACCCGATACGGCCCCATCTGTGTCATTAACCCAACCGCCATCAGGGTGGTCACGACAAACCCTCCCAAGACCGGACTGTACGAGCCGGTGGAGTCAAACCCTATTCCCATCAGCGGTGGGCCTATGACCCCGCCCAAGGTAAACGCCGCAAAGACATAGCCGTAGATCTCCCCAAACGCCCGCAGGCCAAAATAGCGGCTTACCATGTAGGCGATGATGTCAAGTTCAGCACCCACACCCAGACCCCCAAGAAACGCGGCGACAAAAGCCAGGCTTCCAACCGCTCCACTCCACAACAGGAAAATCCCCAGGGCGGACCCGCAAAAGAAGCACACCGCCACGTACGGAGCAAAGAAGCGGTCGAGCAAATATCCACCCCCCACCCGTCCCAGCATCCCTCCCACGGCACCCAGTGACATGACCAGGGCTGCGCTCTGGACAGAGGCGCCGTGGTCGGTGAGCAGCGGCACCAGGTGAAGGTAATAGCCATGGAAGCCCACCGACTGCAGGAAAAACGCGCCGACCATGAGCCAGAAGGCGCCGGTGTGCCAGGCCTCACGGCCGCTCAGCCCTGGCTCCTGGCCAGTCCTTTTTGCCACCCCAGCGGCTGCGACTATTGCGCCGTCGGGCCATAGCCCCATCCGCTGCGGGGTCTCCTTCAGAAACACCCCGACCACTGGCATGGTAATCCCTATGACCAGGAGACCCAGGAACACGTAGGCTTGGCGCCAGCCCACGGTGGTAATGAGGGCTTGCGCCAGTGGGGGTATGATGAAGCTGCCCACTCCCATTCCGGCCATTGCCAGACCCAAGGCCAAGCCGCGCTGCTGGTCAAACCAGCGGGAGATCACCTTGGAGTAGGCCGACAAAGGCCCGCTGTTCACGACCCCCAGGAGCAAGTAGAGGGCGTAGAAGTGCCAGAGACTGGCCGTGAGCAAATAGAAAGACATTACGCTCAGGCCAAAGATCAGCACTGAGGGCAGGATCACCGTGCGCGCCCCCAAGCGATCCACCAGTCGCCCGATGAGCGGCAGTGCCCCGCTAAACATCAAGTTCCCGAGGGAAAACGCCAGAGAGATCCCGGTTCTGCTCCAGCCAAACTCCTGGCTGAGCGGCTTCAGGAACACACCGAAAGTTGCAACGATGATCGGGCCGTAGCTTAGTGACAATCCGACTCCCACCACCAGTACGATCCACCAGCCGTGGAAGACCGTGCCGCTTTGCTGTTCTTTCGTTGCCATAGCTAGTAGTGCCATATACGATCTCTCCGTACACAAACTTGATTTATCCGGAACCGGCGGCTACAGTTCTGCCCGCGTTCATGAAGATTGCGGCACATGAGATTTTCGACTCGTTACAGAAATCCGGCAAAATCCCCTATGGGTGGAAACGTGCGCGCCAGGGAACTCGTAAAGTAAAGATCAAAAACCTCTCTATACTTAATGCCCTTCGCGAACATCATCCAGGAGAGTGGCGAAAGGTCTATCAACGCGGCATGGATGGGACAGAACTCCATTATTTCGAGCACGGACGCACTGGAAAAGTCTGGGGCGTCAAAGTGAAATAACCCTATGTCACGATCTTTGCACCCGGCCTTTATTGACCTCCTGAGTAGTTCCTCACTCTCAGATCGGGAGATTAGGTGCCTCGTCGGTTGGTATGCCCTTTCTCTGGCAGACCTCCTCAAGCGAAGATGTATTACCGTGCGGTATGCCGAACAGGTCCTGTTTAATTTAGAGGTTGTCCAGCAACTCGAGAAGCGCCGCTTAACGGACTGTGTAGAGGTCATTGATTGGGGCATGCAATTGGAAGATTGGGAAGCACACACGCCAGAACAGCTTTCCGAAGCCATCGACACCGTTGCACAGTTCGCGCAACAACTCCTCACGCAACGCATGAAGTCCTCCTCCATCCTCACAAAGCCCGCTCGACAGCGGACACAGCGCCAGACCTCAAACCATCTGTCGTAGAGCAACGTAGGGTGGGTCATGACCCACCCTACAAAACTTGTCACGCGCGTCTCCGCACTTTCCACACCTCTTCGCATGGCCACTGCCGGGCCCACTCCAGCGTCACGAAGGGGTAGCCCGTCGTGGCCGTTGTTTCAGGGCGCACTTCCACCAACTCCTCAATCTCGAATCCCGCCCGCCGCAGGAGGCGGATCCACTCTCCGTGCGAGAGGTGAAATTCAACCCCGATATCCCCAGGCCACTCGACGCGGGATAGGTCGAACGCTGGGCGTAGTAACCGATCCGTCGCCGCCACACCATCCTCAGCGGGCATGCAGAGCATCATCAAGAACGAGTTGACCAGAAAGACCAGTCGCCCACCCGGGCGCGGCAGTCGCGCGGCTTCGGGCACCCAGCGCTGCGGATCGGCCCACAAGCAGGCCCCGTATTCGGAGATCGCGAAGTCGAAGCTCGCATCGGGATAGGCCACCGCTTCGGCGTTGCCGTGCACGAGCGGAAAATCGAGCCCGTACTGCCGCTGCAACCGGCGCGCGGTGGCCAACTGAGCTTCTGAGTTGTCGATGCCGACGACACGCGCTCCTCGCCGGGCGAGCCACGCTGACACATACGCCGTGCCACAGCCCAATTCGATGGCGTCCGCATCCGCGAGGTCCGCCGGGAGCATCCCCACCTGCGACTCGGCCACACCCCAGATCCCCCAGGTTGGCGAGTCTTGCGCCCAGGCTGTTTCTCCAGCGGCGACGAACTTCCGCGCCCAGTCATCCCACAACGTCCGATTGCGACGGACATGTTCAGACAAGTCATTCATAATAGCTCCGAGTTATTGGCATACACATGGACATGCGCTCTCCATCAATACTGCCGCAAGCCTAACGCCCCCAGTCACCGTTTGCCACCCAAGCCGGGACTTTTCACATTCAGCAGGAACCGCAACCGGGCCGCGCTGTGGTGGCGCGCCTCGTTAGGCCGCGCCGCCTTGCGACGGTCGAGCCTTCAATCGAACCTCAGACACAAGCTACCCGAGCCCACGAACGAAGGACCGTCCGGCTTCAGAGGTGGCAATCAGGAATATGCTGACAAGCATGGCTCCCATAAAGAATGACCCGCCCAGAAGCGTTACCGGATGCACCCGTTTGCGTGAGACCAGATCGTACCGTCCGAGTGCGAAGACTAACAACAACGTGCTGACTAACGCCAACACTATGTTGTCAAGACCCGCAAACCCCGACCAGAGAAATATGCGCGCCAGAGCAGGGTGGACGAGACTGATTGACGACAGCAGCATCAGCCGTTTGTGGCTCTCGGGGTGGCGTCTGAGCGCGATGGCCGTCGATAAGAAGATGGTAAAAGCCAGGAGGGCGGCAAAATCTGCCCACACGATTACAGACATACGGGCTAGGCTCGCTTCCAGGTTCGCACCCAACGCCACCCGCCGGGGTGCGAAATTCAAGGTTACCGCCGTACTGCTAGCAAGGACGGCAACCCCGAGTCCGCCAGCGACCCAGCCCAAGCGGCGATGAATGTCGGTGCGACGAACCGCTACCAACGCTGTCTGAAGGAAAAACGTAACAAACCAAGCGGTAAGCACGATGCCGTGTACAAACACGGAAACTGGTATCTCAGGAACGTTGAAGAAGGCCCGCAGATAAAGCGTGCGGGTGAAGCCGAGCAAGACGATAAGAAGCAACCCGCCCGCCATCGCAACATAGAATCTACCGCGGGCGCGTTGATGAGTAGCCGGGTGCCGGACGCTATCGGTTGCCGGTTTGATTTCTCTTGTAGCGGCAACGGCGGATTCGCTCATATTTGACTCCAGTACTGGCATGTTTCGTAGGCCTAACGCTCATTGAACGGCACAATTTGTTCCTATTCGTTACAACCTGTCGCTCTTCTTGGAAACAGGTTTCCATATCTACAAATCGCGACGTTTCGACGTTTATACACTCACAGGGTGCTACAGATGGACAGCAACGCAGGGTGGGTCATGACCCACCCTACAAAACTCAATTCCATTCGTGGTTCACGCCCGTATACGACCGTGTGGCGAGATCGATTTCGCCTTCGGTCACGCGCATGATCCCATCGCCGCGGTAGAGCAACACGCGCACGCGCCACTTGTGGGCGCCTGCCTTCTCCTATCCCCCTTCCCCGGTGCTGGGGATATCTTCCCCATTATTGGGATAGACGGTTCCCACTCAACCGCACTTCCCGCTCGTCGCCCCTGGCTTTTCGTGTGTCGTCAACGTCCCACACGCCGGGCTGGCCTCGCCGCCGAGTTTCACTGTCCCTTCGCAATTCCCTTGCACGGTGCGCTCGTTCTCCGTCGCCGTATAGGTCAACGAGGTGAACTTGAACGTAAATTCCGCAACCTGTTTGCCAACTGCCATAATAGGTTCCTCCTTTGATGAGTATGTAGGGTGGGTGGGTCACGACTGAATATCCTCACTAACAATGCGTAACAATAGACTGAACAAATTGTTCATTGTGACTGAACAATGGTGACGGGCATGGTATTCTTAGCCTCCGCTTCGCACTTTCCCGCGTGGCGGAGCACGTACCGTTGCCAAGACCCGCCCAATAAACGCCCGCAGCTCCTCCAACGACGCGAAATGTGTCGTCTGCCCAGAGATTACGTGCTCCACCGGCGCATCCGCCGCTTCTCTTCGGCCTTGATGGTATATTTTCGTATCCGCATGAGGGGAAAGTTTCTGCGGTTATATTTGATGGTCAGATAACAGAATCCTTTTCTCGTCGTGATAAAGGCCGCGCCTTGTTTTGCACCCATCGTGTAGAGACCTCTGCTTTCGATACGTAAAAATGGTGTGGGATGTTATCGCCGCCCTCCGGATGAATCCAGGGTCAACATTATTCTTATTTTGTCGGCAGTTTAACGGCACAATAACGGCATACGTTATTCCTCATGCGCTGCCCGCGCCATTCAGCGGCGGAATTTTGGCAATTCTTCACTCGAAGTTTTGTTTTAGGAAGGACGATTTTAGAACATCTGTCGCATATTCCTTTGACAGCATAATAAAACCGTGTCATACTGCTTTAGTGCTATGGGATGTGGAGTACGATGCGGCCTTTGCAGCCGAACTGGAAGCCGTTACGCGGGACACTGGTTCTTCGGCAGTGCTGGAGGAAGTGCTTGCGCTGGTCGAGCTTCTCCGCCGTTTTGGCCCGCATCTCAAGCGTCCTCATTGCGACACGCTGAAAGGGTCGAAACATCCCAACATGAAGGAGCTACGCTTCACGCTACCGGACGGCGAATGGCGCATAGCCTTTGCTTTCGATCCACGCCGCAGTGCCATTTTGCTGGTTGGCGGCAGTAAGTCGGGAACACCGGGAAAGCGCTTTTATCGTGAGTTAATCCGCATCGCAGACAAAAGATTTGATGAACATTTGAAAAGACTGAAACAGAAAAAAGGGAAATGACCATGACCGTCTCGCACGCAGATATGATGAAAAAACTTACGCCCGCGCAACGCGCCCGCGTCGAGGCGCGGGCACAAGCGTTGATTGAGGAGGAGCTGACGCTGCGCGATTTGCGGCAGGCCAGGCAC
>JABFSC010000589.1 GCA_013140885.1 Deltaproteobacteria bacterium
GGAGCACTGGCACTCAGATCATCAAGAATATGCACTGGTGCGGCGCGGCGTTCTTTCGAGGTGAGCGTACTGACGATGTAGAGCTTGGCTTCGATTTCGGCCTTCTGCTCCTGCATTTTCTTAAATTCTTGATCTTGCTGGCGAATTTTCACTAGCTCTGTCTCTAAGACAGCGGCGGCGGCATCTAGGGTGCTCGCGGTGGATTGCTGAGCAAGATAGGACATCGCTATACCAGCAAGGACGAGTCCTACTCCCCCTCCGGCAAGAATTCCTTCTAATTTTCGGGAAGAAGACTCTTCCCCTTCTCGACTGCCTATGAGGTTAATTCGTATCATCGGTCCCCCGGCCTTCTGGTCGCCAGACCAGCACTAATGGCGAAACTGGACGCATGCGCGCGAATGAACTCTTCATGTTGTCCACCAACACGAAGGTTACGGAAGGGATCGGATATCTCTACTGGGACACTGAGTCTTTGACTCATCATTGAAGCCAGACTGGGGAGCTGGGCAGTCCCGCCACTAAGGTAAACTGCGGTAATTTGTTCTTCCGCTGTCCCGGTCCCAAAAAAACTCAAAGTGTGTTGGATTTCATCAAGGAGATGGTCTGAAGCGGCGATGATGACTTTTTCTATGTCTTGGCTGTTGTACCCTTCAAGCGCGCCATTGAGTTTCGCTTCCTCTGCGTCCTCTTCACCCAGAGACAACGCTTCGGCCACCATATCGGAAAAATGTTTTCCTCCGAACTGGACGTCGCCGGTAAAAGCGGATCTGTTCCCCTTCATCACGTTGACCAGGGAGTAGTGGGCTCCGATATTGATGAGGGCGATTGTCTCGTCAGGATTCGGGGTGTAGTTGGTCTCAAACATGTTTTCCAAAGCAAAATAGTCAACATCGGCAACGACAGGGACAAGACCAGCCTCTTCGATAGCATCGACATAGCTGCGGATCACATCTTTTCTCACTGCCACGAGCAGAACATCCACACTTCCAGAGGAGCCCTCATCAAGGACCTGATAGTCAAGATTGACGTTGTCGAGACTTTCCGGGATAAAGTTTCCTGCTTCGAAGAGGATTGTTTCCCGAAGCTCTTTTTGATCTTGCGCGGGAAAATTCGCTCTCTTGATGATAACTGCGGGACCGGGGACTACGGTGAGCACCTTGGTGGCTTGAAGACCCTGGTCTTCCACAAGGGTACGGATCGCTTCGGCAGCGGCTGTTGGGTTTCGTATGATATTGTCTTGTATAATATCAACGGATAGTGGGGCGATCCCAGCATTGACGACGCGGAGATTCTTTCCTTTACCTTTCACTTCAAGAATCTTGATCGAACTCGACCCAATATCAATGGTGAGATAACCTTTGTCTCCGAAGGAGAACAGTGAAGTCAGAGGGCTAAGAATACCGCCTGCTGCGCTTGCCATTGATAAATCCTAGATTCAATAAATTTCGCTTAGTTACTATGCAATAAGAAAAGCAATTTGTCAAATGTTAAATGCAAAAAATTCTTCACCTCCAGCCTTTGCCTCTGTTGCCATCGCTTCGTCCTCAGGTTTACAAAAAGAACTGAGCTACGCCATCCCTGACGCATTGCGGAGCCGTATTTTTCCCGGCATGAGAGTCCTCGTCCCCTTAAATAACCGAAAAATAACCGGAATTGTAACATTCGTTAAATTTTCGTCTGATTTGTCAGCAGAGAAAAATATAAAGGATATTCTTGATATTCTTGATGAAGATACCGTTTTCCCTGAAGACTTGATTCTTTTGTGGCAATGGGCCGCGAATTATTATGTCGTCCGCCCTGGAGAACTGTTGAAAACTATTCTGCCGAGTGGGGTCAGAAGTGAAAGCGTGCGCATGGTCAAAATCACTAATAGAGAGAAGACGCGAAAACCAAAACGAGTACCACAAGATGGGCGATCCGATGAGGACACTCAAGCGTCAGCGCCGGCAAGTGTTGTCCCTGAAGAGTTCACCCAAGCAAGAACCGAAGCGGAAAAAGCTATACTCTCCTTTCTCGGCGAGAAGGGGCGAGTAACGACGAAAACCTTGAAGAACCGTTTTCCAGCGCTCGTGCTTGGTCGAGTCTTGGAACGGCTCGAACAACAAGGAGCCATTGAGATGCGTGAGCATGTCCCACGCATGCCGCGCTCCTCTCTCTCTTCACTCGGTGAAGGCTCAACTCCTCCTCTTCCAACCGAGGCGGGGCTTTCGGCTTTCACGCTTTCTTTGGAACAACGAGGGGCTTTAGAAAAAATCATTCCCACGCTTGAAACACCAACATTCAGTGTTTTTCTCATGCAAGGGGTTACTGGCAGTGGCAAGACTGAGATCTACCTCCAAGCGGCGCGGAAGACGCTGGCGCTGGGTCGGAGCGCGCTGATTTTGGCCCCGGAAATCGCCCTGACGACGCAACTCGTCGCGCAGGTCCGAGGCCGCTTTGGCGCGCAAGCCGCGGTCCTGCACAGCGGGTTGGTGCCGAGCGAACGTTGGCGCGAATGGCACCGCGTGGCACGAGGAGAGGCGACGATCGTGGTGGGGGCACGCTCCGCGGTGTTTGCTCCCTTGCGGAATCTCGGCCTCATCGTGGTCGATGAGGAACACGATGCCTCTTACAAGCAGGGAGAAGGGGCTCGCTATAACGCACGCGACTTGGCGGTCATGCGCGGGCAGATACTCGGATGTCCCGTCATCCTCGGCTCAGCGACTCCAGCGCTGGAAACCCATATCAATACGCAAGGTGGGCGCTATGCTCGGATTGAGCTGACCGAACGCATCGAATCCCGTCCACTCCCGCAGGTTGAAGTAATTGATCTGCGTCAGGAGCCAGCAGGCACGATTTTCTCCGGCCCCTTACGACAAGCCTTGCTCGATAATTATGAGGCGGGGAAACAGAGCCTGTTGTTTCTGAATCGTCGCGGGTATGCGAACTATCTCCAGTGTCGCCAGTGTGGGGAGGTCATCTCTTGTGGACAGTGTAGCGTGACCATGACTTTCCATCTCCACGGGCGCACGCTGCAATGTCATTATTGCGGACGCTATCAACCCGCGATGGATAATTGTCCGGCCTGTCACGAGCCTGCTTTAGAAGGATCGGGGTTTGGCACGGAGCAAGTTGAAGAAGAGTTAGCACGCCTGTTGCCGCAAGCGCGTAGTGCGCGGCTGGACCGCGACAGTGTCAGCAGACGCGGTACCCTGGAGCGAGTCCTCAATGCGTGGCAGGCGCATGAGATCGACGTCCTCATTGGTACGCAAATGGTCGCCAAGGGGCATGATGTGCCGGGGGTTACGCTTGTTGGGGTCCTTCGTGCCGATAGTTCGTTGCACTTTCCTGACTTCCGCGCGGCGGAACGTACCTTCCAAGTGCTGACGCAGGTGGCCGGCCGGGCGGGCCGTGGCGACGATCCTGGCCGCGTATTGCTGCAAACCTATCTCCCGGATCATTACAGTGTGCGCTGCGCGGCGCGACAGGACTTCGCGCGATTCGCCGCGTATGAACTCCGCTATCGCAAACAGCTAGGCTACCCGCCATACTCGCGCATGGTGAATATCCGTTGCGACGGGCCGGATGGTGAAGAGGTGCGCGAGGTGCTCACGCGATTCGCCGAAGCCTTTCAGACCGCGCTCCACAAACTCCCGCAAGGAACTGCTCTGCCCACGGTGCTCGGCCCCGCGCCTGCCCCACTTGAACGAGTGAAGGGCCGTGAGCGCTGGCAACTTTTGCTGAGAGGAGAAGACCGGCGCACGCTCCATGCGCTGGTGAAATCGACATACGAAGAGCTGCGTCTCCACCAACGATCCGCGAAGGTGCGGGTCATCGTTGATGTCGATCCGTATGACATGTTATAGGTCACTCATGATCCGAGAAATTCTTCATTATCCCAATGTGAGTCTCAAGCAGACCGCGACCCCGGTTCAGAACCTCACTGGTGACTTGGTTCAGGCAGTGGATGACATGGTCGAAACGATGTACGACGCCCCAGGTATTGGACTGGCCGCGATCCAGATTGGGCTCCCCCAACGCATCATCGTGGTTGACATTAACCATGAGGAACGTGGGAAAGAGCTGCTCAAACTCATTAACCCGGTCATTACCGCCCGTGAAGGGGACATTATTTGGGAAGAAGGCTGCCTGAGCGTCATAGATTATGTGGCCGAGGTGAAACGGTCGGCCAAGATTGAAATCAAAGCCTGGACGCCGGATGAAAAAGAGATCATCCTCCAAGCCGAAGAATTGATGGCCGTGGTCCTTCAGCACGAACTTGACCATCTGGATGGGAAGCTCTTCATTGATCGCATCAGTCGCCTCAAACGTGAACTCTACACCCGTCGGGTGAAGAAGTTGCTACGTGAAGGCCGACCACTGGAAGCTCCGCGCAAAGAGGCGGCTGGGATTTAGGAGTTGGGAATACGGCTTTGGTAGGAAAAAGAAGGAACATCGACCTCATCACCACCTCATCCCCGCGCTTGAAATGTCCATACCCCAATCCCTGACGCCCCAATCCCAACTCCGTCTTGTCTTCATGGGCACGCCAGAGTTCGCCGTGCCTTCACTCCAGGTCCTGCTGGAAGGCACGGACCCGGTTGTGGGTGTCGTCACCCAGCCTGATCAACCATCAGGGCGCGGCATGGCCTTGCACGCCCCACCCGTGAAGGTGCTCGCTGAAGCGCATCACATTCCGGTTTTCCAACCCGCGAAGCTCCGTGTTCCTGGAGTGTTGGAACAGTTGCAGTCCTGGCAGCCTGACCTGATTGTGGTTGCGGCCTATGGTCGGATTCTGCCGACCACGATTCTCACCCTTCCGCCGCTCGGCTGTATCAATGTCCATGCTTCCCTATTGCCGAAGTATCGTGGTGCTGGACCAATCCAATGGGCGATCGCCAATGGCGAGACCGAAACCGGCATTACGATCATGCAAGTCAGCGCGCCAATGGATGCGGGAGACATCCTCCTCCAGAAGGCGGTGCCAATTGCCGCGACTGACACTGGTGGTTCCTTGCATGACAAACTTGCCCGACTTGGGGCCGAAGCACTTCGGGAGGCCATCGAACTGCTCAAGGTGGGGCGGCTGACGCCTCGTCAACAGCATGAAGCGGAAGTGACTCATGCGCCGCTCATTCAAAAAGACGATGGCCGAGTAGACTGGCATCTTGCGGCGGCCGTCATCGAACGACGGGTCCGTGCCTTCAACCCGTGGCCGTCCGCCTATACGACCCTCAATGGGAAACTCCTCAAGATTCTTGCCGCCCAGGTGGAGCACTCTCTTCGTCCCTCGCAAGCCACGCCAGGAACAATCATTGAGGTCACTCCGGTCAGCGTTTCGGTCGCGACTGGTAACGGGGTGCTCACCTTGCGCGAAGTCCAACTCGCAGGCAAAAAACGGCTCTCGGTCGAGGAATTTCTCCGTGGCCACCATCTTCAGTCTGGTCTGGTACTCGGCGAAGACGCCGCGTAGTTGACGACTCCCCCACCGATGTGGGAAGAGAGGGGCCGGAAGGAGGCATGACTATGCCAGAACAGAAATACTCCATGCAGGATGTGAAGACGTTCGCGGAAAAATACAAAAACTGGGGCAAATGGGGCGACAACGATCAGCTCGGCACGCTCAACTACATTACCCCGGAAAAAATTGTCAACGCCGCGAAACTGGTCAAACAGGGCAAGGCGATTTCCCTCGCCATTCCATTCGATGACAAAGGCCCGCAAACCGGCTCGTTTGGGCGCTTCAACCCTATTCACTTCATGTTGCAGGATGGCTGTGATGTGGCCGCGGGCGCGCAGGACCATCTGCCGAACATTCGCTATGCCGATGACGCGGTGACGATGCCACTACAATGCGCGACGCAGTGGGATGCGCTTTCGCACATCATGTACGAAAACAAAATGTACAACGGCTACCCCGCCGCCGAGGTCACCAGTTCCGGCGCCAAGAAGAATGGCATCGAGAACGCCAGCAGCAAAATCATCACGCGCGGGGTGTTGCTCGATATCCCCAAATTCAAGGGGAAACCGTGGCTTGAGCCGGGCGAAGCCATTTATCCGGCGGACCTCGATGGCGCGGCGGCGATGGCCAAGGTCAGCGTGGAGAAGGGCGACATCGTCATCATTCGCACCGGCCAAATCGCGCAAGTCCGGTCGCGTGGCAGTTGGGGGGATTATAGTGGTGGGTCGGCTCCGGGACTCAGTCTCGCCTGCGCCCCGTGGATCTGCGAGAAGCAAATCGCGGGGTATGCCACGGATACCTGGGGCACCGAGGTGCTGCCGAACGATACGTCCGATGTTTTTCAACCACTGCACATTGTTCTGATCGTACACGCGGGGGTGCTCGTCGGGGAAATTTTCGATCTCGAAGGACTCGCCGCGGATTGCGCGAAAGACGGAGTCTATGAATTCATGTTCGTCGCCCCGCCACTACCGATCACTGGGGCGGTAGGCTCGCCCGTCAATCCGCAAGCGATTAAGTGACGCGAGGGCGTCATTCCCGCCGTAAACGGAATCCCGTACAAAAGGGCTCGTGACAACTCGCGAGTCCTTATTACCTTCTCACAGCGATCCACACGCGGAATACACCCAACGGCTCGCGTCGGTGAGCGCCCGCGCGACGCTATTAGATCGCGCCAATCGCCAGGTGAGCAATCTCCGGCTGCTCGTGTTTCTTGCTGGCGTCGGGCTGTGGGGATTCCTGCTGCGCCCCGGCACTCTTTCAATGTGGTGGCTGTTGTTCCCGGTGGCGTTGTTTGTCGCCCTGGTGTTGTATCACGAGACGGTGCGTCGCCAGATACAATTGACGAAACGGAGCATCCGCTTTTACGAACGCGGCTTGGCGCGGATCGAAGATCGTTGGGAGGGAACCGGCACTCCTGGCGACGAGTTTCTCCATCCCGAACATCCGTATGCTCCAGACCTCGATCTGTTTGGCAAAGGCTCACTGTTTGAGTTGCTGTGCACGGCGCGCACCCACAGTGGCGAGCAGACTCTGGCGGCCTGGCTGTGCGCTCCGGCGACCCCAGCGGAAATTCAAGCGCGGCACGAAGCCATTACCGAGCTACGTTCACGCCTCGACTCGCGAGAACGTGTCGCGTTGCTTGGCGAAGATGTTCGCGCGGGCGTGCACGGCGAAGCGCTAAAAACCTGGGCGGAGACACCACCGCTGCCGGGCTTGCCGCTTGTCCGCATCCTCGCTGTTGGTCTTGCCATCCTCAACGTCGCGGTGCTCATCCGCTCGGGATTCGAGATGAACGCGGGCGTGTTGGCGTTGTTGCTGCTGAATATCCCGTTTTCCGTATGGACACGCGCGCGGGTTGAGCGCGCGGTAGCGGGAGTGGACTGGGCGCTGCACGACCTGGCGCTCTTGGGGCAGATTCTCTCGTGTATCGAACAGGAGCCGTTCCTGAGCCCGCGCCTAGTAGCATTACGGACCGCGCTCGAGACAGCGGGCACGCCGCCTTCTCAACAACTGAAGCAGTTGCAACGTTTGGTGGCACTACTCGAATCCATGAAGAATCAAATGTTCGTGCTGATTGGTATGATCGTGTTGTGGGACCGGCATGTGGCGTTCGCCATTGAATCGTGGCGCGCGCAATCAGGTCCCGCCGTGGCACGCTGGCTGAGCGCCCTGGGCGAATTCGAGGCGTTTTGCGCATTGGCTGGCTATGCTTACGAACATCCCGCCGACCCTTTTCCCGACATCACCACGCAGGGCCCTTGTTTCGTGGCCGAGGCGGTTGGTCATCCGCTGATCCCACAAGCGCATTGTGTGCGCAACGATGTCACGCTCGGTGAGGAACCGCGCGTGTTGATTATCAGCGGTTCCAATATGTCCGGCAAAAGCACGCTGCTGCGGACCGTTGGGACTAATATCGTCTTGGCGCTTGCCGGAGCCCCGGTACGGGCGCATAAGCTCCGGCTCTCTCCATTGGCGATTGGGGCGACGCTCCGTATTCAAGATTCACTGCAACGAGGCAGCTCGCGCTTTTACGCCGAGATCACCCGCATTCGGCAGCTCATGGACCTGACCAAAGGCCCACTACCGCTCTTCTTTCTGCTTGATGAGATTTTGCACGGGACCAACTCCCATGATCGCCAAGTCGGAGCGGAAGCGATTGTGCGGTCGTTAGTGGATCGTGGGGCCATTGGGTTCGTGACGACGCATGACTTAGCGCTTGCCCACGTCGCGGAGACCCTCTCCCCGCGCGCCGCCAATGTCTGTTTCGAGGATCAACTCGCCGACGGCAAGCTGGTGTTCGACTATCGCATGCGGCCCGGCATCGTGCGCAAAAGTAATGCGTTGGCGTTGATGCGGGCGGTGGGATTAGAAGTATAAATTCGATTCCCCGATTTCCCGATTCCCGTCCCTGGTTCCCTGTCCCCCGTTCCTATCCACCGACGATAATGCGGCCATACCCCGCATACCTCAGTGCGAGATACGTGACGGTAATACTCAAGACGACAAGCATCGCGAAGGTATCCCCCACCTGCCACGGCGCGCGCTGAAACGAGGTGCGCGCGCGACCAGAGTTGAATCCCCGCACTTCGAGCGCGATGGCCATCTGATCCGCCCGCCGTAACGCGCCCATGAACACCGGAATAATCACCAGCACATAATGGCGTAACCGTTGCAACAACGGGCCGCGATTGACGTCCAGCCCACGACAGCGTTGCGCTTGCATGACGGTGACCGCCGCGTCCAGAAAGAGCGGCACTAACCGAAATGCGAGCGTGACGGTGAAGCCAATGCGGTAGGGCAATCCGAGCCGAGTGAAGGCGTAGGTGAATTCCTCAATGCGCGTGGTGGACAAGAAGAGCGCGCCCGTGGCGAGGAAGGTGCTGATTTTCAGGGACATGCCCAGACCAAAGAGCATGCCTTCCTGGGTCACGGGCAGCGAGGGAAAACTGGCGAGCGGCGTGCCACGCGGGAAGAACACGCTCCAAATCAGGAACGTGAAGAGAAAAATGAAAAAGAAGAGAATGCGCAAGCGATAGAGGTTGGCGGTCGCGTTCGCCCACAGGGTCAACGCGAGAATCCCCAGAGTCACCGGCAACACGAACAACGGGTGATCGACCACGAAAGCCGAAATGAAAAAGAAGAGCATCCCGCCCACCTTCACAAAGGGATGGCGACGATGCACGAAACTTTGATGATCGAGATAGAGGAAGAGTGGCATAA
>JABFSC010000542.1 GCA_013140885.1 Deltaproteobacteria bacterium
CGGTGGGGTACTTCAATCAGTGGAACCAAGGCACCAAAAGCATCGCGCTTGACCTCAGCAAGCCCGAAGCCCTTGATATTGTGAAGCGCCTCGCCGCGACGTGTGATGTGGTGATCCAGAACTTCGCCACCGGTGTGATGGAGCGGCTGGGCCTTGGGTATGAGGAACTCAAGAAAGCGAAGCCTGACATCATTATGGCGTCGATTTCCGGTTATGGGCAGACTGGGCCCCACCGACTGTATATGGGCTATGGCCCGGCGATGGGGCCGCTGACTGGGTTGTCCTCGCTCACGGGGTATGTGGACGGCCCTCCACAAGAAGTGGGCATGGCGTATGGCGATCCTAACGGCGGAGTCAATGCGGCGAGCGCGATTTGCGCGGCGTTGGTCGCGCGCAAACGCACCGGTCAGGGACAACACATTGACGTGTCGTTGTGGGAGTCGATGGCGGTGTTGATGGCCGAAGGGTGGATGGACTACGCGATGAACGGGACTCAACCCGCGCGCATGGGTAACCGTGACCCGTTGATGTCGCCACATAATTGCTTTCGCTGCGCCGGGGAAGATGAATGGGTCTCGATTGCCTGCGGCACGGAAGCCGAGTGGCAAGCCCTGTGTAAGGCAATGGGGCAAGAGCAGCTCACGAATGACGACCGGTTTCGCACCGCGAGCGCCCGCAAAGCGCATGAAGACGAACTCGAACGCCTTGTGACGACGTGGACATTGATTCGGAAAAAATGGGAGATCACGCATGCCCTCCAAGCAGTTGGCGTCGCGGCGTATCCAACGTTGAGCAGCAAAGACCTCCTGGACGACCCACAACTTAACGAACGCGACTTCTTCGTGCGGTTGCCACACGCCGAGGTCGGGGTGCGGACACACGCTGGAATGCCGTGGCTGTTTGCCCACACACCCAATGGGGTACGTGCACCAGCCCCGTTATTGGGCGAGCACAGCGAGTGGGTGCTCCGAGACCTGCTTGGGTATTCGGCGACGGAAATCGCGCAACTGAAAAACGACCGGGTACTCTCGTGAGCACGTGAGACGAGTAAGCATTCAGACGCCCGCCATCAGCTTTCTTTGAGCGAACAGTAGGAGATACGTACTTCAGTATCTCCTACCGTCGTGTTCTCTAAGACGAAGGAGCAGGGCGCAAGGTGTGAGCCGAGTAAAGGGCTTTACGCGCACTTACTGAGACAATCGCGAATGGGATCCAGTTCGGGGAGTTTGCCGGCGTCTTCCGACACCCAGGCATATTGCAGGATGCCTTGCTTATCCACCACGAACGCTGAGCGTTTTGAGACGCCTTTGAAGCCGATCAGGGTCTCGTACAGTGATCCGTAGGCGGTGGAGGCCTCTTTATTGAAATCACTGAGCAGCGGGAAATTATACCCTTCTTTCGTGGCCCACGCATCAAGGGAGAAAGGACTGTCGACGCTAATACCAACGACCTGAGTGTTTTCGTTCTGCAAGGTATTGATGTTGTCTCGCACGGAGCAAAATTCCTTGGTTCAGCCACCGGTAAACGCGAGCGGCACGAATAAGAGCACGACGTTCTGTTTGCCCTGATAATCACTGAGCTTGAAGTCCTTCATTTTGTTGGTCTTCAGGCTAAAATCTGGCGCTTTCTGTCCAACTTGAACACTCATGATGTCCTCCTCTGTTGTTGGGGTGTAAGTTTTTCTTCGACCACACGCGCGACTGCCACCTAAGTCCTCCCTCTTTCTTTCACCTTTTCCGCGAGCACCGCAAGAAGGACCGCGCACGCTGCGCAGTCGCAGACGAACGGCTGCGAGAAGGAGAGGAAAGAAACAGGAACAGAGAGGCAACGATGAAGGGTGGGATGGAACCGCGCCGACAAAAAGGAAGGAAAGGGGTTGGTGTAGGACTGCGCTTCGACACGCAGCCCTTGGTCTTTACGCGCACTTGCTCAGACAGTCACGAATGGCATCGAGTTCCGGCATTTTGCCGGCGTCTTCCGACACCCAGGCGTATTGCACCACGCCCTTCTTATCCACCACGAACGCCGAGCGCTTCGACACGCCCTTGAATCCCAACAGGCTTTCGTAGAGTGACCCATACGCACCGGACACTTCTTTGTTGAAGTCACTGAGCAGCGGAAAGTTGTAGCCTTCCTTCGTCGCCCAGGCGTCAAGCGAAAACGGGCTATCGACGCTGATACCAACGACCTGCGTCGTATCGTTTTGTAGTGTGTTGACGCTGTCGCGCACGGCGCAAAATTCTTTCGTGCAGACTCCGGTAAACGCCAACGGAACGAATAACAGGACCACGTTCTGTTTGCCTTGCAGATCACTGAGCTTGAAGTCCTTCATCTTATTGGTCTTCAGGCTGAAATCCGGTGCTGTTTGTCCAACTTGTACACTCATATGTCCTCCTCTGTTGTGGGTGAATTTTCTTCTTCGGCAACCGCTACGATGGTCGCCTCTTCCGCGACTATGTCATCCTCTTTTTCGGCGAGTAATGCAAGGCTGACCACGCGTTCCTCGGAGTTGGTGGTGACCAACCGAACTCCCTGCGTGTTGCGCCCAATGATCCGCAACTCAGCCATCCGTAACCGAATGATTCGGCCAGTATCGGTCACGAGCATCACGTGATCGTCGTCCGTCACTTGCCGCACGCTAATCACCTCGCCACTCTTGTCGGTCGTGCGCATGGTGATGATGCCTTTGCCGCCGCGTGATTGCCGACGATACTCGTCGATCTCACTCCGTTTGCCATATCCCTTGGCGGACACGGTCAACAAGCTCGCGCCGGGGTTAATCGTCTCCAGCGAAACGACTGCGTCTCCCTCTTCGAGCGTGATGCCTTTGACGCCGTAGGTTCCGCGCCCAGTGGAGCGCACTTCTTCCTCGGCGAAGC
>JABFSC010000671.1 GCA_013140885.1 Deltaproteobacteria bacterium
TTAGTATACGGAAGGTTCGTGAACAAAGCGTGGGCACTTCTGGAAAACTTCTCTCACTACTTGGATGGCTTTCCGCCAAAGCCGCCTAGGAAGAAGGGAGAGCCGAGACATGGCCTACGAATAAATCAGCGAGATAGCAAAGGCGGAGTTGAACGTCCATTGCTACGAGGTGTGGTGATAGAGCAAACGTCGAAGTGAAACATCCTGAAACCAAGAAAGGAATAGGTATGCCGCTAATTCAGGTCAAAATCCTTGAGGGTGTGTTCCCGCCGGGGCAGAAGCAGGACATGGTGAAAAAACTCACCGACACGATGGTGTCGATCGAAGGGGAGAATATGCGCCCAGTAACGTGGGGCATTGTCGAAGAAGTGAAAAGTGGGGATTGGGGCATTGCTGGGAATCCATATGACGACCAGCGATGTGAAAGCCCTCGCCGCAGACGAGGCAAAAGACAAGCGCCTTTGATACTTCCCTCCGCCCCATGCGAAATGCGTGACAGGACGGTGGTCACCTTCCACACTCGCTGGCGATCTCCTCGTTCTGAGCAGTGAACAACTGTTCATCCATTTGTCACGCCTTCTTGAGCAGAACGGTACAGTGACAGAGCAAGCCAGCGAGACGCGCGGAGGCAAAATAAAAAGGAGGTGTTGTCGACGGCATACCGTAGCGGAGCAGGAATACGGGAACAGATGTTGTCACGGAATAGGGCGGATAATGATCTTTAACCACTATTCTGGAGGGTTCGAACAGCGAAGACTCCGGAATATAACAGCCGATCCACCCAGCAACCTCCCTAACGGCAAAGTCGGTGTGAGGAGGCAGATGTGGTATCTCGGCAGGAGAATGACGTATGAAAATGCAGCGTATGTTTTTAGGACTTGCTTTGGCATGTGGGATGGTTGGTACCGTTCAGGCGGATACCTTGGCCTCAGGCACGGTCTACGGGGGGCGGACCCAAACCCGCGTCGCATGCCAGGTCTTCAATGCGGGCAACACGCCGATCTCCTTCGCCAGCACGCAAATCTTTAGCCAATTTCAGGCTCCTGTCCCGCAGACCTTCAACAATTGTGGCACGGCGCTGGCCGCGAACCGAATTTGTACCTTCCAAGCGGCGGCAAACGACCAGGCGTTTTCCTGTAAAGTCCAAATCCTTCAGGTGAAAACGAATGTCCGCGGCACTATGACGGCCTTAAACTTCTTGGCTATCCCGCTGAGCGAGTCTGACCTTCGTTAGGGTACCGGGGCATTATCAACTGAACGTTGGCGGCGCGGAGTATCCCCGCTAGATGGGAGAGCAGCAACAAGTCGGGGGATAGGGAAATATCAGAGATTTGAAAAATCGGAAGATCCCGTGGGCTTGAGGGGCAGGATATCCTCTCCTCCCCCGATCGTTGCTGCTCTCCTGCGGGTTCACTGGGTTTACCCCGTTCAATAGTGAGCACCATGCGGGACCCTTGGCCATGATCAGTCTGCCCAATCGTGAAACTAACCTCGGCCCCTTGTGCCTGCGTCCTGACACCTCAACAACCCCGCCACGCTGCAATCCGTAACGCAGCGCGCATCGGTACGACCTGAAACGGGAGGATCGGCTCACCTCGAGAGATTCTCCCGTTTGTCGTGCAACACTGCCAGAGTTTGGGGCACAGGTTCAGCGGTTTCTCGTTGTGTCTGGCGTTGGTATCCAGGATCACCTGCCAGCGACTTGCGTCAAAGACACTGTCGGTGACGATAGCTTGAGCGATACGGTGAGGTGTCTGCGTGTCGATCGGGAATCCATCACCCAAATCGCACCCGCAATGCCACAGAATCCAAGCCCGACAATCATACTCACAAAGAATGGGATTACGTCTGTTGTCGTATCCAGTACGCCATTTCCCAGCCCTACCTGTAGTGCATAAGGAATGTTCGTGGTGTGTACCTCCCGTGAGTAGAGACCAGCTACCACACCGGCCACAATATTGGTGAGTCCGGTCCCATTCAACAATCTGCACAGCGCGGTCACTACCGCCCTTGATCTCCAGCCCCTATAGGGAAAACAGACCAAGATACGGGGTACAAGTCTCCCACAGTGGGGGGGAGCGGCTCAAGGATCCCATTGCTCCAGCGATACCCAAATTTCTGTAAAAAGGTGACGACGTGGTTCTTCCCGGCCTGATAGTAGCCATCAATCGCCGTGCGTAGCTCGGTCATCGTCTCATGCCAGTGATGGTGGCTGACCTCTTCCTTGAGGTCCTTCCAGGTGGCCTCCTTGGGGTTCTCCTCCGGGGTGTATTTGGGAAAGGCGATCACGGTGATCCGGGGCTGGGTGGCCAACCAGTCCTCGACTTCTTCGCTGGTGTGGTGCGGGGCTTGGTCCTGCCACAAAAGAATCTGCCCTTGGGGGCACTCGGTTAAGAGGAGATCATACCAGCACAACGTGGCGTCACTGTCCTGCCAATCAATGGCAAACGGGGCCACCTCCGCCCCGGTGCCCAAATGCACCGCCCCGTACAAATTCTCGGCCTGCTTCTGGCGCGCCCCATCGGCCACCACCGGCTGCTGCCCAATGGGATTCCACCGCCACCCCAACGTCCCTTCCAAGTAGACTTTGCTCGGATCGCTAGCCAACGGAATCACTTTCTGCCCAGTCCGCGCGGGTTTCCCCCTCATAGCGCGCCTGATCGACCGGGTCGCGACGAATGTACAATTTGCGTCCTCGCTGGTAACTCCACCCGAGATGCGCAAAGAGGGACCGCACCCCACTCTTACTGTCCTTCACCCCCCAGCGCTCCGTGATCAGCGCGCGCACCGCCTTGTTCGTCCACCCACTGCCCACTTGCGTGCCCGCCATCGCCTCCGTGCTCAGCACCTGCTTCAGCTCCATCACCTGCGCCGGGC
>JABFSC010000725.1 GCA_013140885.1 Deltaproteobacteria bacterium
GTGTAGATGAGTCTTCCCGTGATGAATTGCGAAAAATTGTAACTGGCCACAACCTTGGTTTTGAGCCCTTGCCATTCACGCACCGGCCCGCTGAGGTAGGGGCTCGCGGTGAATTCAAGACGTAGCCGGTCACGCGTGAAACGGAACGGTCGGCCAATAAAGAAGACAGGAATGACGCTCCACTGATCGCCAACCCCGCCACCGAACCCGTTGCCCAAACTCTCCCGCCAGTCAAACGTGAAAAACAACGAGGGTTGGAGGATCACCGACGTATTGCCAGGAAACGCGAACTCCACGGCCAACGCGGCACGCAGGGTATCGCGGGTAATCAAGCCTGAGTTCAGCTCTCCCGTCGCGGCGGACGCGGCCCGGTTAGCATCCGCGAATTTGACCCCTTTGGTCCACAACCCTTCCACCCGCATCACCACTGGCAGTTCTCCCACCACGGGCACTCCGGAGAAGGAGGTCGCGTAATCGGCGGTAATGCCAAAATGATGTAACCGCGTGTGACGCGTCTGGCGATCCAGTACCACCTGATTGTTGACGACACGGCGATCAATAATGAAGCTCGTCGGGTCATCGTTCCAAGCGTAGAAATAGATAAGCCCCCAGGTCAGCGGCTCCATCGACACATCGAGCCGCGCTCCATACTCGTGATCTCCCCAGTCCGCGAAGCTGGGCCGTTTCCGTTGGCGCGCGGATTTCAAGAGTGGGATGGACGCCTTGCGCACGGTGTCTCGCGGAGGAATGCTGGGCGAGTACCACGGCGAACCCGGCACGGCTTGGCGATTCTGCTCAAAGTTGGGGATGTACAACAGATTGAGCGAATTGGCGCCAAAGAAATAGGTGACGTTCGCCATCCAGGTGGGAAGGCGGCGGTACTCGAAATCGCTGGCTTCCAGTTGAACCGCTTCGCGCCGATCCATCGGGTTAATGATGTCGATGAACTGGCCATCCATTTTGCCCCAGGCGATCTGTTGTTTGCCGATCACCACATCGAGGCTGTGCGTCCGATAGCTCAGGTAGAGTTCGCGCACGATGCGGTCAAAGTTGTGATACATGCGCGAGGTCTCGTTGATGCGCGGTGCGTACAGCCCGGCGGAGTCCTGCCAATTATAGACCCCGTCATAGAGGAAATGATTGACGCTCGTCAGTTCAAGGTTGGGTGAGAACTGATAGTGCATTTCCAGTTCAAAGAGGTTTTGCAGTTGGGCAAAGCGAAAATCTTTCTGGCGATTGCCCACGCGCCCTTGGCCGGTCAGCATCACATCCGTCCATTGGCGATAAAACCCCTTGAAGGTCAGCGCGGGCACCTGTTTTTCCACGGGCTGCCGTACGTACCGGCCCGCCGGATCGAACGTCGCCAAGAACCGATCAAAGCGCGACCAGGAATCCCCAAACCAACTGGCGTGCGCGGGTTGCACCCACGCACCGCATATCACCATCAGTATTGGGACGATCACGTAGATGAACCGTCCCAGAACCGCCTGTTTCTTTTTGCTCCCGTGCCCCATCGTTGTCCCTTTCTGCAGACCGCCGTCGGAATGCGCGTTATGCCTCTTCGCGTGGCGTGCGTCGGCTCACCAATATGCCAGAGGTCGTCAATTGCGCGATGCGCGCTTCGTCATACTTGAGATACTGCTCCAGCACAGCACTGTTATGTTCGCCTAAATCAGGCGCGGTCACTTTGTCGGGCGCTGGGGCAGTCGAGAAGCGGAACGGAAATCCCGGCAAGACGAAATCACCCAACACCGGGTCCGACATCGGGCGCACGGTCCCACGTGCCACGAGGTGCGGATGAGTAATCACTTCGGGAATGGTCAGGACGGGAGCCGCGGGCACGCGCTCTCGTTCCAGCGCGGCCAACGCGGTCTCGCGATCTGGCAACGATTGTAGCCAGTTCTCAATTTCGGCGATCAACGCATCTTTGTTCTTCAACCGCTTGCGCACGTCAGTAAACCGGGGGTCGCTCGCCAACTCTGGGCGTCCCATCGCCCGCGCCAGCCCTTGCCACTGATGCTCCAACGCGGCAATCAGCAGCACGTATTTCCCTTGCGCGGCACGAAACACGCCGGTGGGGGTCAGGCCGGTATGATGCGACCCGCCGCGAGTCGGAACAAATTTTCCTTTACTCGCAGTGTAGGTTTGCAGACTAAAATCGTGGGTGTGGATGTAGGAATCCAGCAACGAGACATCAATGTATTGCCCCTCGCCGGTCCGTTCGCGATGTAACAACGCGCAGGCAATCGCCGCCAGCCCATGCACGCCGGTACTGACATCGCCAATCGCCGCCATCGGAATCACGGGTGGTTGATCCGGTTCTCCCATCACCTCAGTGATACCCGCAAAAGCTTGGGCGATATAATCAAACCCCGGCAAATGCGCGAGTGGCCCCGTTTGTCCAAGCGCGGAGATCGAGCACATGACTAACTTGGGATTGAGCGGCTTCAGATCCTCGTAGGCGAACCCCATCCGGGCCATCACGCCAGGGCTGTAGTTCTCGACCACCACATCCATGTGGGGAATGAGCGCGCGCACGATGTCGCGTCCGGCTTCGACTTTCAGATTGACGCACAGGCTGTGTTTCCCCAAGTTGTGTTGCAAGAAGTAGGCACTGCGCCCCTTGCGAATCACGGGATTCAGGCGGGCTGGGTCCCCTTTCGGCGCTTGCTCGACCTTAATCACCTCCGCCCCCATCTCGGCCATCAGTTTTGTGGTGGTCGGTCCGGCGACAATTTGCGTAAAGTCCAACACCTTATAGCCAGCCAAGAGCCCTTGGCTTTTCCCGGTTGTCATACGTGCCCCCTTTTTGACAGTGCGGTGTCTCCGCACCACAAGTGAACGGTCGGTCTTTATCTGAGACTCTTCAGTTCTGGCGGATTGGGGCGGATTCTAACGACATGCGTCCCTCCTCGCAAGATGTCGGGGCACGACACCCGCGCGCGAAGGGACGAGCAAATGACCAGCGGGGAAATGGGAGAGTGGCGTTCAGCCGTCGGCACATGAATTGTGACGATCACAATTGGTCTTGGACATCACGATCCACAAGGCTCATCACCGACGACTGAACGTGCTTCATCGTGGAAGGCAAGCAAGCAACACAAGCAGTGTTAGTACGCGGGCTGCGGAGCGGCAGCCCGCGCCCCAGCGTCGCGTGGAGTGGTCGTGATGCCTTCTCGGTAGACCAGGATCTCAATACGACGATTCTGCCGTTTCCCATCTCGCGTTGAATTGTCAGCGACAGGGTTATCTTCTCCGTAAGAAGTGGAGGTCACGCGAAATGGATCAATCCCTCGCCGGATCAAATAGCGCGCGACACTCCCCGCGCGCTTTTGCCCCAATTCGTAATTATTCTCTTCGGAACCAACCGAATCCGTATGCCCCGCGACCAAGAATACCAATTCGTCCGTATTGCCAATATCACTGAGAAAGCCAGATACCGCGCGCTGTCCGTCCTCGGTCAGCACCGCGGAGCCCGGAGCGAATTCCGACCCTCCCTTGAGGTTGAGCACGAACTGGCGTTCCATGCGGAGATTATCGAACCGCGCCAACGCTTCGTTCACTTTGGCATCGGTTTCCTCGATCCGTCGTTCGGTGGTCGTCAGTCGCTGATCGAGCGGGACCAGTTGTTCCTGCACCCATTGGCGCGTCGCGCAACCAGCGGTCTGCACTAGCAGCACAACCCCAGCACTGACAGCCCAAAATCCCTTACTTCTACCACGCGATACCATACTGAATCCCTCCTGTTGTAGAGTTCCCGACAGCACTGTGCCAAGAACACTGTGCTGTCGCCCAATCATCTGACCGGCACCCTAACATTCCTCTTTTTTTTAACCAAACGGAGCCTCTACTCAATGGGCGGTCCTGGTTGCGTCGATTCTCGCTCCCTGCTACGTCCACACCGCAAGACACTCAAGGACAAGGGAGGCAAGTATGGCGCTGCCCACGAACGTGAAAATCGTCGATCTCACCGCACGTGATGGACTCGAAGGACTCAAACGGCTGATTCCCGTGGATTTCCGCGTGGACCTGATTAACCGGCTCAGCGACGCGGGCTTTCCCGCGATCGAAGTCGGCGAGTTCGTCAGTCCCAAAGTGATTCCCGCGATGCAGCATACCGATCAGGTTAATCGGCGGATCGTGCAAAAGCCCGGCGTGGAGTACAGCGCCTTAGTGCCCAATATGCGCGGATTTCAGGACGCCCTGGCGGCCGGTGTGCACTACATCACCATCTTCGCCAGCGCGACCGAGGCGTTTAGCCAGGCCAACATCAATTGCACCATTGAACAAAGCTTCGAGCGCTTCGCTCCGGTGATGGCAGGCGCGAAGGAACACGGCATGAAGGTCCGTGGTGCCCTGTCGTGCGTGGTGGGGTGCCCCTTCGAGGGAGAAGTTGATCCAAAGAAAGTCGCGCAACTCGCGGCTCGCCTCTACCGCATGGGGTGTTACGAAATCGCGCTCGGCGACAGTATCGGCGTGGGCACACCGAAATCGATCAAAGCACTCATCAACGCCTGCGTTGAGGCGGGCGTGCCAGCCTCAGCCCAGACTGCCCATTTCCACAATACCTGCGGAATGGCCCTAGCGAATTGTTACGCCGCGATGGAATCAGGCGTTTCCGCCCTCGAAAGCGCGTGCGGTGGCCTGGGAGGTTGTCCGAACGCTCCTGGGGCAACTGGGAACCTCGCCTCGGAAGAACTCCTCTATATGCTCCACGGTCTGGGAATCGACACTGGCGTGAACCTGGAGAAAGCGGTCGCTATCGGCCAATGGGTCACCAAGAGCCTCAATCACCGTCTCGATTCCAAGGTCAACGAATCGATGACCAACCCGCACATGACGTACTTCAGGAAGGTGGGGTATCGGATCGTCGAGGCCCCAGTTGCCAGTGCCGTCTAGCCCCTTATCTCGTCAATGCTCGTCATTACAAGGAGATCAACACCATGCGCGCAGCCGTCATGCGAAATCATCAGCTCATCGTCGATACCATCCCTAATCCAGAACCGGGTCCGGGCGAGGTCCTGGTCAAGACCCTAGCCTGTGGCATCTGTGGGTCGGACCTCCATGCCCTCAAACATACCGAGAAACTCGTCGATGTCTCGCGTCGCTCCGGTGGCGCGTTTTCGATGGACCTCACGCGCGACATTGTCATGGGCCACGAGTTTTGCGCGGAAGTGGTCGATCACGGGCCCGCGACCAAAAAGTCACTGAAAGTAGGCACGCGAATCACCTCCATGCCCGTGTTGATCCGTCCCTCTGGCCTGCAAACGGTCGGCTACTCGAATGACAATCCCGGTGGCTATGCCGAATACATGCGGCTGACCGAGGGCCTCTTGCTAGAGGTTCCCAATGGCCTCTCCACCGAACACGCAGCGCTCACCGAACCAATGGCGGTTGGGCTGCACGCGGTCGAAATGGCCCGCTTGAACAAAGACGATGCGCCGTTGGTGATCGGGTGTGGACCGGTCGGCCTCGCGGTGATCGCGGCGCTCCGCCTCAAGGATGTCCATCCGATTATCGCGGCGGACTTCTCTCCGCGTCGTCGTGAACTGGCCATCGCGATGGGAGCCGACATCGTGGTCGATCCCAAGGAGCAATCTCCCTATCAACGCTGGCAACAGTCCGCCGCGTGGAGTGATCCGAAGCAAGCACCGCCCCTACCCCCGTGGGCGATTGGCCCCGCGTTGCGGCCAGCAGTGATTTTCGAGTGCGTCGGTGTTCCCGGTGTCATCAATCAAATCCTGTGCGCCGCCCCGCAAAGTACGCGCATTGTCGTGGTTGGGGTTTGCATGGAACACGACACCATTGAGCCGATGTTCGGCATCAACAAGGAGTTGAACTTACAGTTTGTCCTTGGCTACACACGAGAAGAGTTCGCGGCCACGCTGCGCAATATCGCCGAGGGGAAGGTCCCGGTCACCCCCCTCATTACTGGCAAAGTCGGAGTCGAAGGCGTGGCGCAAGCGTTCGCGGACCTCGCCTCGCCAGAGCGGCATGCGAAAATCTTGGTGGAGCCGTGGCGGAGTTAAGAGAGCATAAAACGTAAAGAGGTAAAGCGTAACCGCCCCTCCCCAATTACGCTTTACCTCTTTACGTTTTATCTCTTGCCCTATGCCACTTGCGGCGGAGGCGGCAGTTGATGGTCAACGAAGTAGCGGATCACTTCTTGTGGGGTGATGAGCCCGACGACCGCCCCTTGGCGGGTGACCGGCAGATGGTGCACGCCCTTCTCTTGCAACAGCCGGATGACCGTATCGGCGGGAGCAAACTCATCCACCGTATACACCGGGGAGTGCATAATCGCTTCAAGCGAAACGCCCACCGCCGCGGAGCGCAACAGGAAAGCAAGTAAGTCACTCTCGGTGACGATGCCAACAACCTGGCCATCGCCATCCACGACGGGAAGCGACGTAATATCGGCGCGGGCCAGCAAACGCGCCGCCTCGGCGATGGTTGTCGTCGGGGAAGTCACCTGAACCTCCGTCTTCATCAATTGTCGAGCGTGTCCTTTCATGCGCATCTCCTCATCACGCCGGTATTGTGGCAGAGGTCGCAACTGGGGTCGAGCCTCTACTGTCCTAGTGTTCCACCATTGAGCTTGCTAAAAAGCGGCAACACCTAGCAAACAGGAGACCGCTCATGACGACGGCACAGAAAAGCCCGATAGTAGACGCTGATGGACATGTCCTTGAACCCGCCGATATGTGGGCCAAATATATTGACCCACAATACCGTGACCGCGCGGTGAAGATCACCATTGATAGCAAAGGCTACGAAAATTTACTGTTCGACAACAAACCGCTGGAGCTGGTCCGAGGACACTTGGGCGTCCTTGGTGGCATCGGCATGGACCCCGTGGCACTCCACAAGAATGGGCAAATGACCTACGCCGACGGCTGCCCGGAGGGGAGTTATAATCCCAAAGCTCGACTCAAGGTGATGGACGAGGAAGGCATCGACGTCGCCCTGCTCTACCCGACGATCGGTATTTGTTGGGAAGGCATTGTCACCGATCCCCAACTCGCGACCGCCTACACGCGCGCCTACAACCGCTGGCTCGCGGACTTCTGTCGTGAGAATCCCAAACGACTGTTCCCGGTTGCGCACATTTCTCTCCTCGACCCAGAGGGCGCGACCGAGGAGATCATCCGTGCACGCAAAGACGGGTGTGTCGGCGTGTATCTCTCGCCCGATATGGCTTCACGCGGAGGCAAACATTTTGACCATCCGACCTATGATCGGTTCTGGAATACCGTGCAGGACCTGGACATGCCAATCGGATTTCACGTCGTGGTCCGCGACAAGCCCGCCTTCTCTCCCTGGCTCCAACACGATCAGCGAGACCGGCTCTTCGGCTTCACTTTTCTCGCGATGGACGTGATGGCCGCGTTCACCCAGATGCTCTCGTGGGGCATGTTCGAGAAATACCCGCGTCTCAAATGCACAGTACTGGAGTCTGGCGCGAACTGGATTTCGGCGTGGCTCGACCGGCTGGATCACAAGTTCAATGTCATGGCCGCCTACTCGCCGCTCAAACTCAAACCGAGTGACTATTTTTACCGCCAGTGCCTGGTGTCCGCCGATCCCGATGAAACGTTGACCGCTCCGGTCGTCGAGCACATCGGCGCGGACTATTTTGTGTGGGCATCGGACTACCCCCACGTCGATGCTTCGTTCGGCGTTGTCCACGAAATGAAAGAACGGTTGGCGCCATTATCGGAAGCCGCGCAACGCAAAGTGCTCGGTGAAAACGCCGTCCGGTTTTACAATCTCGCGGTGTGACCTGGCAAATGGCCTATGGCGCATGGCCCGTTCGCTTCGCTCACTCTATGGGACGGAGAGTTCCTGCCATTTGCCATAGGCCATTTGCCAGCGCAGATAGATGATCCCGCCAAGCGTCCCGCCACAAAGATCAGCAACCGCGTCGGACACGGCGCTAAATCGCCCCGGAACATAGAATTGGTGCAGCTCATCACTGGCGCCATACATGCCGGTGAAAACAATGGTGGAAATGAACACCGCACGCCAAGTCCACGTCGCCCACGTGGCTCGCGCGGCCCGCGCCCAGAGGACCCCCAGCACGCTGTATTCAACCACGTGGGCGATCTTGTCACTGCCACCTGGAGCAGTGAAGGTTATTTGCGCGGAACCGGCGAAGATCAGCAGGCAGTATCCCACTACCGGCCCCCAGAGCAGTAGCCACTTCATCTTCATCGCCATACCCACCACTCCACCGCTCTAGGCAACCGCCATCACCCGCGTATTCACAAAATAGGAGAAATCGAAATCCGTCAGGTCTCCGGCACGCTTCCCAGGAATAGGAAAGAAGCGCGCGGACAGCGGCTTGCCGAGCTTCCATCCCAACGTCGCCACGTCCAACAACAACGCGGTCAGTTGTTCTTCGCTGACATCACCAGGCAATGGAATCGTATCCAGCCCAGTGCCGCATACCGCGGAGTACGACAGCAGGCTAGAGAGCCGCAGCAGTCCTTGATTGTTGCGTTCCGCGAGTCCAGCATCTTCAAGCACGGGCAACATCAGGCCACAGTATCCGCAGGTCAGCAGCGACGTCTCCTTGAGCGCGGCGGTCACCGTCGCCGCGGCCGTCAGCGTCCCCGGTTCGCCGAAGCGCCCCAACCCGAACCGCTCCAGGGCATAGGCAATACTGTCCTCTGGCGCGGGCCCAGGCGCGGGGGAAAGATCAACGCCACAATAGCGAAACTCGGTCCCAGCGAGACGGGACGCGAGGTCGTGCAACGGTCGCGCGTGCGTTTCCAGCGCCTCGCGAATTCTCACCTTTTGTTCTTGAGGCTCGAGTCCTGGCCTCACCGCTCCAGCAATCACATCCGCCGCTTCCACCGCCAACCCAAAGGCTGGCAGCCCCTGATGAAACGCCGCGGGAAAGAACGGAATATGCGGAGGACAGTTGATGACCCCGGCAAAGCGGAGATTGCCAAAACCACCGGCGGTGGCTCCGGCTATTGCTCGCATAATACGAGCGCTCACCCGTGCCGCCGACAATCCAATGGGTTGAGTCGCCTTGCCCAACAGCACACTGGCGAAAACGACTTCGGTCTCGGCAATAAGCTGAGGCAGAAAC
>JABFSC010000711.1 GCA_013140885.1 Deltaproteobacteria bacterium
CTAACTGCACGAGTTGCTCCCCCAGCTCACGCGCGGTCGCTAGCGGTCCGCGTACGCAGAAAAATCCGGACAATCCCAGCAGCGCCCCGAAGCGCTGCGGAGTCTCGCCAATCTGGTGACAGAGCTCCAATGCCCGTGTGTAAAGACGTTCGAGGTCCGCAGCGGCATACCCTTGCAACGCTATGACCGACTCGCCTAACCGAAAATGCAACCACAGTTCTTGTTTGTTTCGTTCAGCGCTCGCAGGCAGATGCTTGAGTACCTCAAGCCCCTTAGTGAGGAGCCTGCCTGCTTCCCCGTAGGCCGAGCGCCGCATAGCCTTCTCCCCCGCCTGCTGCAGATACTGCACCGCTTTGCCATAGTCGCGTCCTTGCTCGAAATGGACCGCAAGTTCTGCGGCAATCTCTGGGACGTGTTCTCCATACGCGTGCTCTTCGCGCTCTCCAATCCGCTGGTGGAGCCGCCGGCGACGTGCGGCTGGAATGCGAGCGTAGAGCACCTCTTGATACAAGGCGTGGAGGAAACTGTACCGTGCAGCAACCGTGCCGTCGGGCCAGTCGGCGGCGCCATGGGCCCGGAGGAAGCGGCCGTGCTGCGCGAATCCCGCGCAGCATTCTTCGACTGTTTCGATTTCTGTTGTCAGGCCCGCTGCAACTGCGGCGGCAGAGAATTCCATCCCTACCACACTGGCGACTTCCAGCACCCGCCGCTCCTCCGTACTCAGCCGCTCGAGTTGCTGGAGGATCAAGTGCTGTACGGTGTCTGGCACTCGGGTTTGTATGGTGTCGAGGAGCGACGCGACCGGTTGCGTCGCTCCTTGGGTTTCACGGAGAAGCCCTCTTTGTGATAAAAGATCATTGACGAGGGTGACCATGAACAAGGGATTGCCGTCCGTGCGACGGTGGATGCTCCGAGCTAGTTGTGGCATTCCCATCGCTTCCTGTACGTCACGCACAGCGGCCAGGGGTCGGCCCTGGTTTCGCTCGGTCTCTCTCTCTGCCTCTATCCGTTGCGCCAAATATTCCGCCACCTGCGCTTCACTCAGCAACCCCAGCGGCAACTCGGCACCCAACCCGTGCAGTTGTAACTCTTGCTTGACGATACGGAGTGGATGCTTTTGCACGATCACATCCACGGGTCGATAGGTGCCGATCACCAACAAGCGCGCCAGTTCCCGCCGCCGGGCGAGCACAGACAGTAACTCTAACGTCGAGGTATCACTCCAATGCAAATCCTCCAGCCACAGCACCAACGGATGCTCCGCTGTAATCGCCTCGATCGCTTCACCCATTTCCCGCAACATCCGCTCGCGTGTAGCGCCTTGGGTCTTGCGCTGCAGGGCTGCCAACTCCGTGGCAGTCAGTAACGACGGCATCTGGACTAACCACGTCGGCGCATGGTGGTTGAGCAGTGTCACCAACTGTTCACCATCAGGCTCACGGCACAATCGGCCCAATGCCTCCAAGATCGGCATGTACGGTTCGCCAGGGCCGTAGTGTTCAATGCACCGCCCCACGGCTACCCACATCCGTGAGGCTAGAGGCTTGAGACTAGAGGCTTGGGGGGAGGGGACTAGTCTCCAGCCTCCAGTCTCTAGTCTCTGCCGAAAGGCCTCGATTAACGTTGTCTTCCCAATCCCCGGCTCCCCCGTCACGAAGACCATCTGCCGTTCACCGTGCAGCGCTTTGCCTAACCACTGGTGCAGTTGCAGAAGGTCGGCCTCACGACCAACGAGAAGAGTGGTCAGTTCACAGTTATCAGTGGTCAGTTGTGGGGACTTTTTTCCCGCTTGGTCCGAACTGAAAACTGATGACTGATGACTGAGAACTGGTGGAGCGGTGACGGTGGGCAGGAACCGGTATCCCCGCCCATGCACGGTCTCAATGAACTTTGGTTGCTTGGCGTTATCACCCAGTGCTTTACGCAACTCGACTATACAGAACGTCAGTGCGCCATCGCTCACCACCGTTCCCGGCCATAGGGCGTCAAACAACTCTGCTTTGGTGACTAATTGCCCGGCTCGATTCAGCAGGTAATGCAGGACCGCAAAGGTTTTGCTGGTCAGCGCAATGCGCCGAGTTCCCCGCCACAACTGCGTATTGGAGAGATCCACGGTGTAGCGATCAAAGGTAAGCTGTTGATTCGCTTGCATTTTCCATCTCGCGTGTATCTATGAAAAATCTCGTAATTATCTCGTACTTCTCTCGTGATTTCTCCACCCGTCCATTGTTATAGTCCCGCCCATGCGCCGGGACATACCACAAGTGCTAGCGAAAACCTACGGCAAACTGCAGACCGAATCCCCGTTGTCGCCGTATCGGGCGTTTGTCGTGCAGTTCCGGACCGAGACGAATGTGGCACGTGGGCAGGTCAGCGGTCGGGTGGAACATGTGGTCTCTGGGCAGGCGACCCATTTCACGTCGGTGAAGGAACTACTGGCCTTTATCGGGCACGTGTTGTCTACCGTGCGGGCGCCGCCACGCTGACGCGTCACAAGGAAGGAAGCGTCTACCGTGCAGAGCGGCAAGGGCAACCCGGTTGAAAAAGTGTCTCTCGCGTGCGTATCGCGGCTCCAGCGACACCGCGCCGCCCGCAGGGCAAACAACGGGGCGGGCGGTGGCATCCCCAGCGCGGACTCTGGGCCCGCCGTTATGCCCAGGTGCGCGCTCGGTTTGCAAGCCTGAATCATGGATACCACCGGTGTGACAGGTTTATAGGAGGCCGTGGGCACTGTTGATAAAGTTTCTATACGTAGCAACTTGAGAGTTTGTAGATGTGGAAACGTCGTGGTTTGTAGATATGGAAACCTGTGTCCAGGAATAGCAACATGTTGTTACTAATAGAAACAGTCCGTGACGTTCAATTCTAGTT
>JABFSC010000244.1 GCA_013140885.1 Deltaproteobacteria bacterium
AGCTGGAGCGCCAAGATGCGCGCTACTGCCCTGAAGTTGCTGTCCTGTAAGACACCCGGGGCACGATTGTGAAATCCGGAATCCAAAAACCGGCTAACGGCTAACCTCCGATTTAGACGCCCTAGGATAACTCCTGGGCCAGAGCCAGCGCCTGCGCACTTCTCTCCAGCGCTTGAGTTGGATAGCCGAGAGCCCACAAAGTCCAAGCTGAATAGGTCAAGCATGCGACTCCAGGGTCTTGGCCGGAGCGAGAAGCGTGGAAATGACGTTTCTGAGGATCGCGGAGAGCAAGAGCCTGCTCCAAATGGGTTCGGGCTTGGGTTAATTCTCCGTGAGTGAACTGCGAGATCCCTATCGCTTGATGAGATCCAAGCAGGCGCACCGAGTTGTTCATTTTCTGAGCTAAGCTAAGACATTGCTTTCCTAGTTCGAGAGCTTTCCCATGTTCAGCCCGGCTTAAATAGAACCTCCATAATCCTACCAATACCGAAAAAAGCTGAGGCGGTTCTCCCATTTGCCGACACAGCTCTAACGCTCGTCCGTAGACTTTCTCCACTTCTGGAGCTGCGTAACCTTTAGTTGCCATTAACGAATTGCTCAGGGCAAGTTGCAGCGGGAGTTCTTGCTCGGCACTCTCAGGCGTGTCGGGCAAAGCTTTAAACAGGTCTAATCCTTTAGTGAGATGTCCGACCGCTTCCACATAAGCTGAGCGCTCAGCCGCTCGCTGCCCCGCTTTATGCCAATACGGAATGGCCTGCTTTATCAGCCCCGCTTCCGTATAGTGATGCGCCAGCAACTCTGGTTGTGTTTCTTTGGTGTCGGAGAAGCGTTCTTCGAGCACCTGCGCAATCTGACTGTGATATTGCTGCCGCGTACTCTTGAGTAACGACTGATAGGCTGTGTCCTGAATGAGCGCATGCTTGAACAGATAGGTCACCTGTGGCGGCATGCCACGCTGGTACAGCAGTTCCGCGTCGACGAGCTGTTGAAGCGCTTGCTGTAACGCGCTGGCATCAATCGGAGAGACGGCCTGGAGCAGCTCGTAGCTGAACTCCCGGCCCAGCGTGGCTCCAAGTTGAGCGACCGCCTTGGCTACCCCGAGTCGATCCAGCCGAGCCATCAGTGCGTCCTGCAATGTAGCGGGAATTCCCAGCAGTGTGGCTGAGTGGTCGTGTCTTCCTCCAGGCCCACGAGACTCCACGGACTCCAAGACTGTTTTAGTCAGTTCCTCGACAAACAAGGGCACGCCATCGGTGCGGCTGACAATCTGTTGCACCACCTCGGCGGACAACACCACCGTGGCCATGACTTGATTGACCAGAGCCGTGACATGCTGTCGCCCCAGCCGACTGAGTGTGAGGTACGTGCTGTGGGCTCGCTGTCGCCACGGGGGCATAAAATCCGGGCGATGCGTGAGAATGACCAACGCCCGACGGGTCGGCACCTGTTCCAGGAGCAAGGTCAGGACTTCCAGACTCGACGGATCAAGCCAATGCAAATCTTCCCATGCCAGGCAGACAGCCTGTTGCGCGGCCTCTTCCACTAACCATGACACAAGCGCTTCTTGCGTTTTTTCCTTCTGCTTCTGTGGACTCAAGGTCAACGGCGGGATTCCATCTGGCTGTGGGAGTGACAACAACGTGGCGAACAACGCGAGGGTCTCCGCCTGTGGGAACCGATACCGGGCCAGTGCCTGCCGAAGTTTGCTGAGCTTGGTTGGTGGAAGATCATCGGGCGTGAACTGCAAGAGGCGCTGCAAGTGGTCAATGATCGGATACAGAGCGCTGTTCTGATGAAAGGGTGAACAGCGAAACTCAATGCGGATCGCCCCTTCTGCGCTTACCCGTTCTTTCATCTCCTGCACCAGCCGGGATTTGCCAATGCCCGCCTCTCCACTGAGCACGACAACCTGGCCTTCCCCCTCTTTCGCCTGCTCCCACCGACGCCGCAGGAGCGCGAATTCTTCTTCTCGACCTACCAGTGGGGTTAAGCCTTTCTGCATGGCCGTCTCAAACCGACTGTGCGCCGTGCTTTCGCTGCGCACGTGGTAGAGCGTGAACGGTGTGGTTACTCCTTTGAGTGCGGGTTGACCACGGTCTTCACACTCGAACAAGCCTTCGATCAAACGATACGTGGCCGCGCTGATGAGGACTTCATCCGGACTCGCTTGTCCCTGGATGCGTGCGGCAATGTTCGGTGTCTCGCCCAGGGCCAGGACTTCGTGTTTCTCGCTGTTGCCCATCTCGCCAATGACGACTACCCCGGTGTGAATGCCGATGCGGACTTGCAGAGGGTGTCGTCTTCCCTGTTCCCCGTCCCCTGTGACCTGTCCCCTCATGGCTCCAACAATTTCGAGCCCCGCGCGCACCGCTCGTTGGGCATCGTCCTCATGCGCGGTGGGATAGCCAAAGTAGACTAACAGCCCATCCCCCAGATACTGCGCGATGTGGCCACCGAAGCGGTCAATCACCGTCGCGCTGGTGTGCTGGTAGTGGCGAATGACCTCGCGCAATTCTTCGGGGTCGAGCCGCGCGGAGAGCGCGGTTGACCCGACGAGGTCACAGAACATCACGGTCAGTTGGCGGCGTTCGGCGGATGGGGAAGTTCGGAGTTCGGGGTTCGGAGTCTGAGAGTCTTGAGGTTCTGATTTTTTCTCCGATTTCCCGTTTCCCCGTTTCGTCCTTTCCCCCTTTTCCCCTTCCCCATTCCAAACGAGCACCTCACCGTCTTCATCCACCGCCACGCGTTCGGCTTTGATGAGTTCGCTCTTGAGGTCTTCCAGATAGTCGTCATCCAGAGCGAACCGCCGCTTCAGCGCCCGATAGGCCATCCGGCCTTTGCTCTGTAACAGTTCGCGAACCTGGTCCAAC
>JABFSC010000080.1 GCA_013140885.1 Deltaproteobacteria bacterium
GCTGACGCCAACCCCTTCGCCACCGTTCACCCCAGGCCGCAGTTCCCGCAAGGGGCGGCGAATCTTTTCCCACAAGAACTGGCGCAGGTCGTTTTTCGACCAGCCGTCTTGCTGAAACGTTTTCGCGTGTTCTGGGCAGACCACCAGCATGGTGTCGGAGAACATGGGGAAGTTCTTATGATTCCATAAGGCCGCCATCGTCCAACCCAACGAGAGCGCCAACTGTTCGGCGCTCCGGCTCGCATGGTCGTTGATTTGGAGGGGCGAGTGTCCGCCGAACAGCGTCACGGTGCTTTGGTCAGCGCGGAATCCTTTCTCCACATGCAGCGGCTCCCACGGACTCTCTTCTTCGTTCTCGCCCACGCAAAATGTGTACTGGGCGGGATGGCCCATCGTGGCCTTGGTGATCTCGTGCGGTTTGGCGCCTCCGATGTTGATAATCATCAGACGGAGCGCGCGACCAATGGTGGCATTGGCGCGGAAGCCGTGGCCAAGCGCGTTATGGCCACAATTGACGCCAATCTGTTGGCGGATCGGGCCGTTAATAATAATCATCGGCGAGGCCGAAAAGGTGGTGACGTTGATGCCGTGCAGGCAGAACTGCTCCTCGCAACCCGCTTCGACGACCGCGAGCACCGTCGGGAAGTAGGAGGGATGACAGCCCGCCATCACGGCATTGATGGCGATTTTTTCCACAGTAGCGCGACCATAATTGGGGCCAATGGTGCCGAGCAATTCTTGTGGGTCGCGGGTGGTCGCCGCGAGCATGCGTTTCACCCGCGCTTCGGTGGGGGGCACCACGGGCAACCCGTCGGTGAGCCCACGGGAGTAGAGGACTTCAATCGGATCGTCTTCTTGGACTTCAATGCGTTGGGATCGTAGCGTGGCCGTCTCTGGCATGGCGCGTCTCCTTTTTCGTGTGGCGAGTTTGGCATTGTTCGAGGGGAGGTGTCAATGTTTCAAATGCGGGTGATGGTGTACTGATGTCGTTGGCCGAGCAAGCAAACGGTATTGCCGGGTTGATCGATAATGACGGCGAAGAAGCCAAGGATGTCCCGACCTAATACGCTGATGTCGAGCATCTCTGTCCGAGCAAGTGCGGCATAGAAACCGCGAAATACCACTTTGCTCCCTGTTTCGCGGCTGAAGCGAATGTGAGTTTCGACCATGACCGACTCGGTCACCCCGCCAACACCACTCAGGCGATCTTGAGGAGCAAAGGTTGGCAAATGCAAGCGTGACAAGAGTGCGGCACTCGAGACGGTACTATCCGCACCGGTGTCGACAAGAAAAGGCTCTTTAATCCACACCCCATTACCAGTCAGAATTTCACCACGGAGGACGGGACGAGCAGTCCCATCACTGCCAACGTACCATTCACCGGAAATTTGCATAAATACGGACCGCTTTCTCTTTCGGAATGTATTGCACCAAACGTCCATCATCTTCAGGGTGTGCCGCCTCGGAAAGCGCGACCACTTCTTCTGGAGTATCGGCGACAAACAACTCCTCACCCGCGACACAGATACACTTCCCACGATGGGCGTACACTTCCGCCGAGTGCGTCTTAAACCAGGTCCAATTTCGATCAAATCGCGCATCTTGAATCTGGGCTTTGGCGAGTTCTTCTGGATCCGTCATTTCCTCCATAATAACCGGAGGTATTTGGTGCTGCTGTGCCATGGTGCGAGTCCTTTCTCAGACTGACCGGGGAGAATTTCCTTTTCTATCGCCTGCTTCTCGGCTAAAAGCAATCTCCTTGCGTCGCGCGCCGACCAAAGGTAGAGGGAAAAGGTTTTCTTGCTGTCCGCGCAATCACCAGATAAGGAGTAGCGTATGCCTCTCCCACCAGAAAGTTCATTCCCATTCACTCCCGACTTACGGATATGCCGCGTGCTCAACGGCTTGTGGCAAGTGTCCGGGGCGCATGGGCGGATTGATCCGCAAGCCGCAGTGCGTGAGATGTTCGACTATGTCGATGCTGGGTTCACGACCTGGGACCTGGCGGATCACTACGGGCCAGCCGAGGACTTCATTGGCGAGTTTCGTCGTCAGATGCTCGCCACACGAGGGCACGCGGCCTGGGACCAGGTCCAAGCCTTCACGAAATGGGTGCCGCGACCCGGACGCATGACCCGCAAAATCGTGGAACAGGCGATGGCGGTGTCGCTCCGGCGCATGGATGTGCCGACACTCGACCTGCTGCAATTCCATTGGTGGGACTACGATGACCCTAGCTACCTGGATGCCCTGAAGCATCTCGCGGATTTACAAAGCGAGGGCAAAATTCGCCATCTCGCGCTGACCAACTTCGACACCGCACACCTCAAGATCATCACTGAGCATGGCATTCGCATTGTGTCGAATCAGGTGCAGTTCTCGCTAGTCGATCAACGCCCAGAAGTGGCGATGATCCCGTTCTGTCGCGAGCACGGCATCACCTTGCTGACATACGGGACCGTGTGTGGCGGTTTGTTGTCGGAGAAATATCTGGGACAGCCTGAGCCGGGCAGCCGCGCGCTCAATACCGTCAGTCTGGAAAAGTACAAGATGATGATTGACTCGTGGGGCGGGTGGCCGCTGTTTCAAGAACTGCTCGCCGTCCTCAAGTCCATAGCCGACAAACACCACGTGAGTATCGCCAATGTCGGTGTGCGTTACATTCTGGATCGTCCTGCAGTGGCCGGAGTGATTGTCGGTACGCGACTGGGCCTCGCGGAGCACCGAACGGACAGCACGCGCACGTTCACCTTTTCGCTTGATGATGAGGACCGCTCCTGCATCGGCATGGTGCTGCGAAAGTCCAGGGATTTATACAAGTCAATTGGCGATTGTGGCGATGAGTATCGGCGGTAGCGGCTGAGAAAATCAAAAGGGGAAGACAGACCGAGGACCGGAGACCGAGGCCTGAGGTTGGACTCTTAAACCCAACACTCGCGACTCCGAACTTCCCTAGACGCCGAACTCCGTTTGTCCCCACAGGCTGTCCGTTGTGATGCTCGGCGAAATTCGGTAGTGAGGTTAGCTTATGAGCATGACTACAAGTGATCGAGAAGTCGCGGTGACGCCACAGTTCACCATCCCAACCGCGCACGAGGCAGTCGCGCGAGTGAATCGTTGGTTGCACCGGGAAATTGGGACCGCTGTGCATGCGGCCGCGGCAACCTTCGATCCTACGACGTTTTATTGGCACGTCCCTATTGAGCTCGCCTATGGTCCGACTGGTCCGCTCGGAGTGGTCGGCGACGTGTACGTCCATGCCGCGACAGGCGATTTCGCGGGGCGACCCAATGCCGAGGAGTTTCGCCAGCGTGCGGAGATACTCGCCACCGCGCATGGAATTGCGTGATGCTTGTTTGGTATGCCCAGGAACTGCCGTCCTCATGCGTCGCGGCATGCGTACGGATGGTCCTCGGCGGGTTGAACGTGCCGGTGACTGAAGCGCGGGTCCGCCACCTTATTGGGCATTCGCGGCTGGGAACTTCACTCGCTATGGCGCAGCGGAAGCTGCGTGACGCGGGCGTGATGGCGCTTTTCCATGAAGATTGGAGCCTTGATGATCTGCGTGACATGCTCCGCGCGGGCTTCCATCCGATTGTCGGCGTGGAACGTCACCAGCTCGGATATTCGCGCGCTTTTCACGCAATCGCCCTGATCGAGGTCACCAGCACGGCTGTGACCGTTCTCGATCCACTCGACGGCCCGGACCCGCGCGGTTATGGAGTCCCAGCTTTTGTCTCCGCCTGGGTGATGGCCGGGCGTGAAGCCTTGATAATCAAAGCAGCGCCCCTCACCCCTCTGGAAGGGAGTGAGGGGGAGGGAGATCAAAAATAGACTCCTCTACTTCAGCACATCCATCATCGGCGCGATCGTCTTCGCGTCGAAATAATCGCACCAGCGGGAAATCTTCCCCTTGTCGTTAAACGTAAAAACGCCGAGGACCGGCAGTTGGACTTTCACCGAACCCGCCGCCCAGTGCTCAAGACGCTCATTCATCACCACGTCACCCGCCGAAGAAGTGTGCTTAATCTCCATCTTCTCCAGCGAGATTTTTGGTCCCTCGACAAACGCCGTCAGCACTTGCCGCACGCCAGCATGTCCATTGACCGGCTGCCACGGCATGTTGTGATAGAACACATCCTCGCTCAGATACGACACCAGTTTGTTCATGTCGCGACCAAGCAGGGAATTACAGAAATCCGTCACGGTTTTTTCGTGCGCTGCACTCATCACTACACCTCCTTCTTTGGGGTTCGGGTTTCAGGGTACGGGTTTCGGGTTACGCTTCCACTCGCTGCATCAAGTCCAGTAAGTCGGGAATCTGGCGAATCACATGCCGAGGCTGCTCCGCTCCAGGAACAGGGTCGCTGTCGGGGCTGCTCCAAATGAGGACCGACTGCATTCCCGCCCGGTTCGCGCCGGGAATGTCTTGCTGTAACGAGTCCCCGACAAAGAACGTGGTGTCCGGCGGACTGTCCGCGCGCCGCAGGGCTTCGATGAAAATGCGACTGTCGGGCTTGCAGGATTGCGCGTACTCACTCGACAAAATGGAATCGAAGTGTCGCTGAAGCCCGCTCAACTCGATCATGTGGGCGAGCTGGTCATCATCAATGTTGCTCACGATGCCAAGGTGGCAGCCGCGCTCACGCAGGGTGGTCAACGTATCGATGACTCCATCACGCAATGTGAAGTCGCGCTCCCGCCGTTGCCACTGGCTCTGTCGATACCGAGCAAACTGCTCTTCGGTAAAAGAAATGCCCAGGTCCCGCGCCATTGCTTGCAACACATCGCGAAACAGATCGCGGTGGAGATAGTAGGGGCGTGGGAGATATTCGTAGAAGACACGCTTGAGCGCTCCACGATAGGCGCGCAGAATTGCTCGTGGTTCCTCGGTTGCTCCGGCCCAGCCCGCCAGCTCCACGATGCTCTCGCGCTCACCTGGCGCGACCGTTTCGTAATCGAACAGAGTGCCGCCAAAATCAAATAGCACGGCCTGGATTCTTGGCATGATGTCCTTCGTTTTCTGGTCTCAATGTGAAATGTAGACGGTTCCATAGCATGGCGCGCCGTCGGCAGGGAAGTGCGGGGGAAAGAAGCAAATGCGGCAAATCAAAAGGCAAAAGGCAAAAGGCAAAAGTGAAGAAAGAAGAACCACGCGCGGGCGACCTCTCCACTTCCGCGGAACATCTGAAACGTGCAACCCGAACCCCGAACCCTGAACCCCGAACCCCTTCCGATGTGTGGTTGTTGTTCGCCTCGCGCATCGTGCGGCTGTTTGCCTATGGATTCTTGTCGATCATTCTCGCGCTGCATCTGGCCGCCGTGGGCATGAGCGAGCAGCAGATCGGCTTTGTCCTCACCCTGACCCTGATTGGGGATGCCGCGCTCTCTCTTTTAGTGACCCAAATCGCGGATCGCGTTGGTCGGCGGCGGATGTTGGTTGTCAGCGCGAGTCTGATGATTTTCGCCGGAGTGACATTCGCGCTGACCAGCGATACCTGGCTACTCATCGTGGCGGCGTTTATTGGCACCTTGAGTCCGACCGGGCATGAGGCGGGTCCCTTTCTTCCTTTGGAACAAGCGGCGCTCGCGCAGCTCACTCCCAGTTCACAACGGACGCGCGTCTTCGCGTGGTACAACCTGGGCGGCTCCTTCGCCGCCGCGCTTGGAGCGTGGAGTGGGGGCATGGTGGTGACGAATCTCCAACGCACCGGTCTCACCCCCCTGAGTAGCTATCACTTTATGTTCGCGAGTTATGCCTGCTGTGGGCTCTTGTTGGGCGTGGTCTTGAGCCTGTTGTCGTCGCGGATCGAGGTGGACAGTGTGACGAGACAAGGGCCGTCCCGGTTCTTTGGGTTGCATCGTTCGTGGAAGATCATCCGCGATCTCTCGATCCTCTTTGCCGTTGATTCGTTCGCTGGCGCGCTGGTGTTGCAAAGCTTGCTCGCCTATTGGTTCCACGCGCGTTTTGGGGTGGAGCCCGCGGCGCTTGGGCAACTGTTCTTCGGGGCGAATATCTTGGCGGGTTGTTCCGCGCTGGTCGCGGCGCGTGTGGCCGCGCGCATTGGCCTCATCAATACGATGGTGTTCACGCATCTGCCGGCCAATGTTTTCTTGTTGTTGACGCCCCTCATGCCCACCTTTCCCTGGGCGGCGGCGATGGTGTTGTTACGCTACAGCACGGCGCAGATGGATGTTCCCACGCGCCAGGCGTATCTGATGGCGATTGTCGCGCCGGACGAACGTTCGGCTGCCGCGGGTGTCACCGCCCTTGTCCGGACAATAGCCAGCGCGTTTGGCCCCATAGTCACTGGTGTGTTTTTGAGCGCCTCACTGATGAGCGTGCCGTTCTTCCTCGCCGGAAGCCTCAAGATTCTCTACGACTTGGCGCTGTACTGGAATTTTCGCCATATCACGCCTCCGGAAGAAAGATGATCTCTTAAAGTTTTTCCGACTTCATCCGATTTCCACCTCACCACATAGAGGTGTCCGGTCTGTTCCATAGGGGAGCCAACCGCATACCTCACGTGCTGACGCACGTGCGATGGGAACAACATGACTGACTTCGGAAAAGGAACTGTTCCGCACGAGACGCGAATAACCGCACTGGGATCAATGCGGACCCAGGGAATACTGATTTCAACCCCGACTCCGATCTTCCCTCGCTCGCTGGCACGCCGAGCCGCGTCACCGGATTCCGCAATCGCATCATTGGCGACGTGCGGTTAGCCAATAACATTGGAGATCTCGACGGCGCGATGGACGATCATATCTCCCTCCGTGCCGACGAAGGTGAACCGTTCGTGATTGGCACCATCGCCGAGATGAATAACCATGTCGTGTTCCATGCGCTGGAGCATACGCATATTGGCATGGGCAATGGCGGTTTTTACGGCGAGCGCGTGATCGTGCATGGTGGCCCCACGTCCTTCCCGTTAGGGGCGGAAGAGCCCGACAACGCCACGGTCACCGGCAACAACGTGGAGATCAAGCGATCCGCGGTCTTCTTCCGTTCGCGCATTGGCGCCAATAGTACGATTGGTTCTCGGAGCCTCGTGCAGCAAGTCGATTGCCCGGCGAGCACGATCATTGGTCGTCGCCAGGTGGTCATTGGTGATGGCACCAACTGTCCCGCGCCCAGTTATCCCGTTGAGTGGTAGACTAAAGCAAAAAGAACCGGAGAATCGGTGAACCGGTGAAGAGAGGAGGATGTGTCAATCGCACCCTCCTCTTTTCTTTTTACTGGCTACTGGCTACTGACTACTGACTACTGTTTTTCCACAGAGGAAGGAGTCAACGATGGCCACGAGCATTTTCACGAAAATCATCGCCCGTGAAATCCCCTGTTTCCGCATCCATGAAGACGAGCATGTCTTCGCCTTTCTCGACATCAACCCCTTGAGTCGTGGGCACACGCTGGTCATTCCCAAAGAGCCAGCGCAAACACTCGATCAGCTTTCCGAAGAATCCGCGGCGGCACTTGGGCGGGTCCTTCCACGCATCAGTCGTGCGATTCTGCGCGCGACCGGCGCAACGGCATTCAACATTCTCCAGAACAATGGCGCGATGGCGCACCAAGTGGTGATGCACGTGCACTTTCACATTATCCCGAAATACGCGGACGGCTCCGGGTTGGGCATTCAATGGCCCGCGCGCGCGCTGGGTGCTGACGAAGGAGCCGCATTAGCCACTGCCATTACGGATCAGCTACAATAGATTTGTTGTGACCCCTTCATTCTCATCCCCTCCCACCTGGGAGTGGGCATTTCGGAGGAGTTGTATGAAAACCATTGGTGTCTTGACGAGTGGTGGTGATGCCCCAGGGATGAACGCGTGCATCCGCGCCGTCGTGCGCACGAGCCTGAGTCACGGCTGGAACGTGTTTGGCGTTCGGCACGGCTATGCCGGACTCATCACCGGCGAGGGGGCAATCCTCAGCAGTCGTGAAGTGAGCGGCATCATCCAACAAGGGGGAACGATTCTGGGCAGTGCCCGCTGTCCAGAGTTCAAGACCCAGGACGGGCTCCAGAAGGCGCTGCGCAAGTTGCACCAGCACCAGATCGAGGCCCTGGTGGTCATTGGCGGCAATGGCTCGCAAGCCGGCGCGTTGGCTTTGGCGCGGATGGGGTTTCCCGTGGTGGGGGTCGCCTCGACTATCGACAACGACCTAGTGGGGTCGGACATCACCATCGGTGTGGATTCCGCCCTCAACATCGCCTTGGAAGCGATCGACCGTCTGAAAGTCACCGCTTCCTCTCATCAGCGGGCGTTCCTGGTTGAAGTGATGGGGCGCGACAGCGGCTATTTGGCGTTGATGGCGGGCATCGCGGGTGGAGCCGAGCTGATTAGCATTCCAGAAATTGAAACGACCCCGGAAGACGTCGCCCAAGCCTTGCGTGCCTCGTATGAGCACGGCAAGGCCCACGCCATCGCGGTCGTGGCGGAGGGAGCCCGATATAACGCGGAAGCGCTAGTGGCGTATTTCCGCGATCATCAGGAACGGCTGGGGTTTGACCTGCGGGCCACGACCCTCGGACACGTCCAACGCGGCGGGAGTCCGACCGCGTATGACCGCCTCTTGGCCACGCGCCTGGGGGCGGGTGCGGTGGCTGCCCTCGTGCGTGAGGAACACGGTGTGCTCGTTGGCATGGTGCACGGGCGCGTGCAGACGACCCCCTTGGCCGACATTGTCGGCAAGCTGAAGCCCATTGATCCCGAGTTGTTCGCGCTGGCCCAGGTGTTGGACCGGTAGATGGTTGGGGGAAACGGGGAAACGGGGATACAGGTCCGAAAGTTCCCTCTCCCGGCTGGGAGTTCTGGGTAGCCTGGATGAAGCGGAGCGGAATCCAGGCTCTGCGCGGAACCCGGATTCCGCTTCGCTTCATCCAGGCTACGGGCTACACCCCAATCCGGTGGCAATCATGTTTCGGCTTTACTTCCTTTCCCGATTTGACGTTTGCGTGACGAGTCGGTAAGACCCCGGACATGAAGCTGCTCACACACGTAGGAATCTGGTGCACCACTCTTGTCCTCGCGCTGGCCCTCACCAATGTCGGACAGGCGGCGTCGAAGA
>JABFSC010000279.1 GCA_013140885.1 Deltaproteobacteria bacterium
ATCTTGCTTGTCCTGCCAATGGTAGACGGTTGGCCCCCGAAACCCTGCGCGCCAGCGATCCCGCCTCCATAAAAACTAGCGGCGGCCTTGATGTCCAGTTCACATGCGGTGAGATAGGTCACATGGCCACCCACGCAAAACCCCATCGCGCCGATCTTGTCGCCTTGCGCGAAATTCTGCCGTTTGAGAAACGACATGGCCGCGCGCCCGTCGGCGACGATTTCGTCAGCCTTTAATTGCCCCAACAACTTAATGCCCTCGGTCATCCCGGTTTGGTCGTAGCCGTATTCCACCCCAGGCCCAGTCCGATGAAAGAAATCCGGCGCGAGGGCGACATAGCCTTCGCGGGCCACCCGGTCCGCCACATCGCGGATATGCGCATTCACGCCAAAAATTTCCATATACACCAGCACGGCGGGGCGCGGCGGCCCATCAGCGGGACGCGCCATGTACGCTCCCATCGTTTTCCCGTCCACGCTGATGTGCACCCGCTCTGTTTTAATTTCCATACTGAACCTCCTTCTTGAGTTGTTGGAATCGGCTCCTCTTCTCACACACGCTCTTGCCCACTGTCAAGGCAGCCTCGTCCGGTCCCCTCTCCGCGCCTCCGCGTGAGTCTTTCTTCTTTCCGTGCATTGATGGTAAAGAAGCGGGCATGGCAACAAACTACGATGAGATCGCGGAAGAATATCAACGCGCCAAGCAACAACCGTGGCGGCTGCACCTCGAACATTTCACGCTCTTCAAGCTGCTTGGCGATTTGCAAGGGAAGTCGGTTCTTGACCTCGCCTGCGGAGAAGGCTTCTATTCGCGGTTCCTCAAGCGCCGTGGGGCCGCGCGCGTGGTTGGTGTCGATATTTCCGAGGGGATGATCGAACTGGCGCGGCGCGAGGAAGCGAAGACCACCCTGGGAATCGACTATCGCGTTCACGATGTCAGAACCCTGGCGCTCGACGAGACTTTTGATGTCGTGGTCGCGGCCTACCTACTCAACTATGCCCAGACCGGCAAGGAATTACTCACCATATGCACAGCGATCACCCGTCACCTGAAACCCGGCTGTCGCTTCGTCACGGTCAACAACAATCCTCGGCAGAGCGAAGAGTATTTCCCCACGACACGCGCATACGGATTCATCAAGAGAGCCGAGGGGCCAGTACGCGAGGGTACGCCGGTGGATTACGTCTTCTATTTAGACGAGGAGTCGTTCGCGATCACCAACTATCACTTGAGCGTCGCGACCCACGAGCAGGCATTGAAAGCCGCTGGGTTTCGACAGATCTCGTGGCACGATCCCGAACTGTCACCGGAGGTCGTGGGAGACGCCGAACGGCAATACTGGTCCGCTTTTCTCGCGCACCCGCCCGTGGTGTTTCTGGACTGCGTGAAATAACCCGTCCCTGAGATTGAAGCTAAGGCGATTTCTCGAAATGAACATCCCATTTCTGGGTAGCCTGGATGAAGCGGAGCGGAATCCAGGTTCCGCGCAGAAACCCCGGATTCCGCTCCGCTCCATCCGGGCTACATGGGATAATCTTTTCCGGAAATCACCTAAAAGGAGCAAGTCATCATGCCTAAGTCGCCAGAGTTCCCCCGCACCCAGCGCATCGGCATTTTGGTGTTCAAGAATTTTGAACCGCTTGATGTCTGGGGCTTCGTTGAAGCCTTCGCCATTGCGCGGTTCATCGCCACCGGGTACGAAAGCCCGCCGCCCTATCCTTTCGAGATCGTGCTGATCTCCAACGAGGAAAAGCTTGCGGGCTCAACTGCCCAGCCCGCGCCAATCGCGAGCTTTCATGGGCCGCGAGTCGCGCCAGATATTTTTCGCGACGATGCCCTGAAGCAGCCGTTCGACTTGTTGATGATTCCGGGTGGACAGGGGGTTGAGTTACTGCTCGGTGCCGATGAGAAGGCGGTCAAGGTGCTCATCACCTGGGTGAAGGAAATGGACAAGCGCGTGTCACTGATGACATCAGTATGTACCGGCGCGGCGATTCTCGCGAAGTCGGGTCTTCTTGATGGACACCCCGCCGCCACTAACCATGCCGCTTTTGGATGGGTAGCGAGTTTCGGGCCACGTGTCTTGTGGGACAACGTCTCGCGCTGGGTCGATGCCGGACGTTACGTCACCTCGGCGGGGGTCTCGGCGGGAACCGATATGGCTTTTTACCTGGTTTCGCGTCTGGCGGGGCGGGCGGTCGCCGAGACCGCCGCCCTCGGAGCCGAATATGATTGGCACCGCGATCCCAGCCAGCCGATTTTCTACCCGCAACAGGCCGTGGTTCCCTCCAAGCCCGTATCCTGACAAAAGCCATCAACAACACCGGCGGTCCTCAAGCGGGCCGCCTGGCGTATGTGCTGTCCTATGCCAGCACCTCGCGAGCAAGCTGCTCCAGTTCTAGCACCGCCTCTTTCGTCTCACTCTTGGTCAGCCAGATCGTGACATGATCCGTTCCAGCCTTCTCCAACGCCTTGATCTCGTCCCGCGTGCGAAATTTGCCCGCTTGCCCAAAAGCCAGCACCTGAATGGACTTCGGATCACGTCCAACTTTTATCGCCAAGTCATTCAAGATCGCCCGCCCCCGGTGAATTTCCTCGACGGGCGAAAGCACGGGCATCCATCCGTCGCCCCACTCCACGACGCGCTTGAACACATGTTGTGATGAGCCCCCCATGAAGATTGGCGGATGCGGTTTCTGGGTCGGCTTGGGAAACGACCGCACGGCGGGGAAGTTGTAGAACTTCCCTTGGTACGCGGCCTCATCCTTCGTCCACAGCTCCTTCATCGCCATGATGGCATCCTTGGTTTGCCCCCAGCGCCGCTCGAAGTTGCCGCCCATGATTTCCGTCTCCTCCTTCAACCATCCGGCCCCAATACCAAAGAGAAACCGCCCACCCGACAGTTTGTCGAGCGTGGCCACTTCCTTCGCCAGCAGCAACGGGTTGCGTTCCGGGATCAAGCAGATACCGGTGCCCAGTTGGAGCTTCTTGGTCACCGCCGAAGCCCGCGCCAGGGCCACAAAGGGATCGAGAATCCGACCATACGCGTCGGGAATAATTCCATCGCGCGACGCGGGATATGGGGACGATGTTTTGATTGGGATGATCGGATGTTCCGGCACCCAGAACGAGGCAAAGCCCAGCTCCTCGGCTCGTTTGGCCAACACCGCCGGGTCTTCGGACTGGTCAATCGCGAATTCAAACACACCAATTTTCATGGAACCCTCCTTGAATGAATGATGAAATGGCTATCGGTCTCCTACCACGAGACTGGGGTGCTCGTCATCACGTGGAGAAGAGGGTCCCGGCCCACAACTCTTCCAGGAATTGTTGCCACGGATAGATTTCGATGTTGTCGTCCGTGATACGTTTGCGTGCCGCCCTGGTGACCACGATGCGTCGTGCCCGTGGATATTCCTCGCCAAAGGCACGTAATCCTTTCAAGTGGCAAGAGAGATTGTCGCTTTGCGATATCCAGCTCGGTAAGTCGTTTATACATGTATAAACGACTTACCACCTCGGATTTTCATGCGTAACTCACGGCAGAGAGTCTGAGCAGCCTTTTCCTGGAAATCGCCCGCTCTTTCCGCTATACCTGCGTCCAGCGAAAAGGAGGGACTCGCATGTCAACGCCAACCCAGCAACCACCGATGCTCGCGGGCATCAAGGTGCTCGACTTCACCCAGTATCTGGCCGGGCCGACGGCCACGCGCCTCATGGCCGAACTCGGCGCGGAGGTCATTAAAGTCGAACAAGCCAAGGGCGGTGATCCGTCGCGCTCGCTCCCGTTCGTCAAGGAAGGGCGCAGCATCTACTACATTCAGCAGAATCGCGGCAAGAAAAGTTTCTGCGTCGATTTCAGCAAACCCGAAGGCATCGAACTCGTGCGCGCGCTGATTCCCCATGTCGATGTGGTGATCGAAAACTATGGTCCCGGCGTGATGGAACGACGCGGGCTGGATTATGCGTCCCTGCAACAGATCAACCCCGGACTGGTGATGTGTTCGGTCTCCGCCTTTGGCCGGAAGAGTCCACTCTCCCATCTCACTGGCTATGACTATATCGCCCAGGCGTTCTCCGGCGTCATGCACATGACCGGTGATGCCGATGGTCCGCCACGGTTTGTCGGCGTCGCCATCGCGGATGGGATTGCCGGAGTGAATGCCTTCGCGGCCTTGGGCTATGCGCTGTTGCATAAACACCGGACTGGGCAGGGACAGTATATCGACATCTCCATGGTCGATGCGCTGTATCACATGCAGTCGGTCGAAGTGCAAATGTTCGCGGCCAATGGCGGCGCGTATAAACCGATGCGTTATGGCATTCATCACCACATGTCGAGCCCGCAAGGCGTGTTCAAGTCCAAGCAAGGCTACATCGTGATCCTGGCGCTTGAGCGTCAATGGGCCAACGTTTGTCAGGCGCTCGGCAAGCCAGAACTCGTCAATGATCCGCGCTTCTCCAGTTCCGGCAGGCGTGGCAAAAACAAGGGTGAACTGATTCCCATGATCGAAGCCTGGCTCCAGTCGTTCCCCACCGACGAGGCGGCGTTGAAAGCCCTGGCCGACCATCGCGTGCCAGCGGGTCCGGTGCTATCGATTGAAGAGACGGTGTCGCATCCCTATTTCACCGCGCGCAAAATGGTGCGCAAAGTGCCAGATCAAATCCTGGGGGAAGTGACGATCCCCGGATTTCCCTTCAAGTTCTCGGCGTTCCCTGACGAACTACCGCTGACCGCGCCACTGTTAGGAGAAAACAACGAGGAAGTCCTCGGCAAATACCTGGGGCGTTCGTCCGACAGCTTGTCCGCGCTGTATCAACAGGGCGTGCTGTACAAGGGAGAGAAGTAAGAAAAAACGGGGGAAATGGGGAAACGGGGAAATGGGTCAAAGGAAAAGAGGGAAACAAAGCCAAGGAAAGGAAGGTGATCCTATTTTCTTCCGTTTCCCCTTTTAACCGTTTCCCCTTTTCCCCCGTCCCCACCTGCTCACCCGCTCAGACCGTCGGTCGCCGCCGATGCCACTCGGTCGCTTGTTCGTATGCGTGTCCGGCTTGCATGACCAAGCCTTCTTCATCGTGTCGGCCCACGAGCTGTAAGCTCAGCGGCAGTCCTTCGGTACTGAACCCACAGGGCACGGAAATCGTCGGACTGCCCGTGAGGTCAAACGGCGCGGTGTGACGCAGCAATCCCAAACTCGCGGTCGAAGACAGAACGACGTCGGGCGGAAAATCCTTCAACGACATCGGCGGTGTCGCCATCGAAGGACACAACAGCAGATCGACTTTCTGAAACACCTCATCCAGCCTGCGCCGCATGGCTTGTCGCTTGATGTACGCATTGACGTAGTCCGTCCCTTTGATTTTCACGCCTTCCTCAAGGAACGAACGAAACGTTGGACCATAGTCAGCGGCACGAGCAGGATAGAATTTCTCGTGCGCCGCCGCGGTTTCCGCCGCGCAGATCGTAAACCAGAACGGATCGTCCTCCACCGGAAATTTCACTTCGCGAATGTCCGCCCCTAACTCTTTCAACGTCTTCGTGGTCGCCAGCACGGCCTTGGTCACCTGGGGATCAGTTCCCGTGGTGCAAAACTCCTCGTCCACTCCGATGCGAATGCCTTTGACGCCGTTATAGGTGGTGTTGAGATAGTCGCGGACCGTGGCGCGTTGGGTTGTCGGATCATTGGGATCGAACCCAGCGATGGCACGCAGCATGATCGCGGCATCAACCACACACCGAGTCATCGGCCCAATGTGATCTAACGTCTCACCCAGCGGAAACACGCCATACCGGCTCACACGACCATACGTTGGTTTCACGCCCACAATCCCACAGGCCGCCGAGGGAAAGCGAATGGAGCCACCGGTATCGGACCCAAGCGAACCAAAGCACAGCGACGCGGCGGTCGCGACCCCAGACCCACTCGACGACGCGCCTGGCCAGCGGTCCGCCGCCCACGGATTCACTGGCGGATGAATGGACGGATGGTATCCAGCCAGCGCGAACTCCGTCATCCCCAGTTTGCCAAGCAGCACGGCACCCGCGGCGTTAAGTCTATCGACCACGGTCGCGTTGTAGTCGGGCTTCCAATCCGTGAGAATTTTTGATGCACAGGTTGTGCGAATGCCCTTCGTGAAGCACAGGTCTTTCACGGCGATGGGCATGCCGTGCAGCGGTCCGCGATACCTGCCGTTCGTGATCTCTTGTTCCGCCGCGCGCGCTTGTTGTAGCGCGAGATCGGCGGTCACCGTGAGATAGCTGTAGAGCTTGCCATCAAGCGCGGAGATGCGATTGAGCATCGCTTGGGTCAACTCGACGGGAGACACTTCCTTCTTCTTCAGCAGCTCAGCTACTTCGACCAAGGTTTTCGTACAGAGTTCGGACACGTTCGCCATGTAGGCTCCCTCCTATTATGTTGTCGGTCGTCAGTTATCAGTTTTTCACACACGCAGAATCGCCCCATGCGTGACGAGTTGCTGCTGGAGCAAGGTCACATCGAGAGATTTCGGATCAGTATGGCCGCGCACCGCCAAAGCCGCGGCGGTGCCCGCTGCTTCACCGGTCGCGAGGCACGGCGGAATTTCCTTGGTCGCGTGATGCACACGATGGTCAACCGAGATGCAGCGCCCGGCGACGAGCAGATTAGCAAACTCCTTGGGCAGCAACGAGCGATATGGAATGTAATAGAGCGCTTCGTATTTGGTCCAATGGCCAGTAATGGCGATCACATCCTCGCAAGGCGTATCGACGTCGTCACGGCCCAGCATGTAGGTCCCCACCAAACGGCGACTTTCAGTGATACCAAGTTGGTCCGCGATATGACACAGATGCGCGTTGGCGAACCCCGGTATCTCGCGACGCAGACGGTCCACTTCCTCCATCACCCGTTTGCGACATTCGAGTTCGGCATACGTGAGGTCTTCCGGACTGGTCGCGTCGATTTTGCGCGTGACCCGCTCGGTCGCGCCCCACGGCAGCAACACGCGCCCCTCACCCAAGGTGTGAAAAAACCATCCACCCGCGTCAATCGCGGCTTCGGGATTCTTCACGCCCCCCATCGTGAACCAGAGCCAGGGCAGCACTTCCTCGCTTTCGTAAGCCGCGCCAGCCGAGGTAAAGATGTCCCCGTCACCACTGGCATCAATCACCACCTTGGCCAGAATGGCGAAGCGACCAGACTTGCTCTGAAAAGTCACGCCGGTCACGCGGTTCCCCTCGACAATGGCGTCACAGGCATAGGCGTGGAGGAGGAGCTTGACCTTCGCCTCCTCGACCATCTGATTGAGCGCGAACTTAAACTCTTCAGGATCATAGGCGACGGAGTAGCGCACGCGATGCGGCCCGTGGCCCCACACCAGGCCCCACCGTTGATCGTGGCGGACCAGCTCCGCGTCTTCACTGCCCCATTGTGATTGTGGCGGGAAGTACGCGGCTCCGCGTTTGGCCACTCGCTCCGTCACTTCCTGACACAGCCCACCAATTACCTGTCGCCCTCGTCCATCGTCGAGCGTCAGTAAGAGAATAATGAGTCCGCCAGTCGCCAAGCCGCCAAGGTAACCAAGCCGTTCGACAAGGATCACATCGGCTCCGTTACGGGCAGCGGCCACCGCAGCAGCAACTCCCGCCGCACCACCGCCGATCACCAGCACTTCGGTTTCGGCTTTGACTGGAGTGGCACGGGATGGTTCTTGGAGAAGGCGTTGGGAATGCGACATAGGGACCTTTCTTGTGTAGGGACGGTTCGCGAGACGCACTTCCAGACTACTGCCTCAGGGGGACATAATAAAGGCGGAACGTCCCCGCGATGTACCCACGATATTCGCCCTGCCTCCGAAGTTCATCACGATAGAATTTCCACGCCTTATCGAGTTCAGCAAGGATGTTGTTATCAGAAATAGGTTCCTTGTTGCTACTGGTAACAGCAGGAAGAAAATCCTCAATGAACACACTTACGGCATGCCAACCGGGTGTAACAGGGGAGCCGGCATTGACCCGGACCATGCCTGGGAAATAAATCTCGGCCTCCGCGTCCGTGAGGAGAGGGAACGCTATGTGCAATGACGCTAGTCCTCGCCTGTGTGCCGCATCAACGAGCGTGAAGAAATTCTGTTTATACTCGCAATCAGCGATGATGGCGCATTGGGTTGGATTGCTGTTCCCTAACCACCAGGTATTCGTGGCCGACATCCACAATGGACTCAAAACAAGGGCTTCCCCCAATAAGCTCCCGACTAGGATACACCCGGTGACACGTCGTCGCGCGGCCCACAGGACGGCGGGCAAAGACAAGAGTGGGAGAATCGGAAGAAGATGACGGACCCCCATGTTATAACTGGTGGAGAGCGCCGCCAGCATATAAGTGCCGGTCGCCAACGCGAGCAAAACGACGATGTGTCTGCGGTAGGGATCACTGGAAGCTTGGCCAAAACGGTAGCGCCGTATCCAACCGAGGAGTCCACAGACACTCGCAGTGAGAAGCGCAAGGGAGGTTCTCATCAGTATCAGAACGGGAAAGAACCACCAGAGTCCGTGGGCAGTCACCTGACCAAACACATAGGATGGCCATACTCCTCCCATATTATTCTGAACCGCGAGTCCCAGAAGACCGGTGAACCATTGCGCGGTCATTGGATCGATCCGCTCGATCCGCAGCAACGTCTTTTCATACGGACGCATGTGATCATCGACTCTGAGCATGCTCCGATTTTGGCAGTACGCACTTATCGCGGCGCGTCCGATCTCACTGTCATAATTCCAATTGGCGAGGGTATAGGTTCCACGAAGGACAGTGAGGGAAAAGCCGAGCACCAAGCAGCAAGCAGCAACTCGTCGCCGCCAGCTGAAATTGTAGCCACGCGCCGCGAGCAGGGCAAATGCGATGGCTGGGGCGAGGAGGAGTCCCGAGAATTTTGTGGCCAACGCAATCCCAAATCCGACACCAAGGAAACTCGCTCGCACCAACGTCGGCTGACGGAGGAATTGAATGGCGGCGGTGAGCGTGAGCATAAACCCCAAGCTCACCGCCGCGTCGGTCTGGGTGATTGCTAAATAAGGAAGGACATCAAACGAGAA
>JABFSC010000275.1 GCA_013140885.1 Deltaproteobacteria bacterium
ACAGACGTGGCTGGAATACCAGGACGCCCGTGCGCGGACGACCCGGATGCTGGGATGAGGAGCGGAAATGACAAGGATGAGCAAACCCGTTGTGGGTGGGTGACGCAGCCCCGCTTTCCCTCTCCCTTTATGTCATCGCATGGAGCGCTCCCGACGGTTATCGCGGCGCGCGGTACCACACTCGGCCATCCTTGATCGTCATTTGTGTGATTAGCTTTTGCTGTCCGATCATGTGGTTCTGATCGGTATCAACAAAATCAAACTCGCCCCGTTCGAGGCTGAACACCGCGACATCCGCGACCGCGCCAGGCTTGAGCGTTCCCAGTCGTCCGGCTTCACCAATCGCACGCGCGGGATTAGTGGTCACGCGCCGGATCACATCCTCCAGTCCCACGCCGAGATTGAGAAACTTGGACATCGTCGTTGGCAGATCAAACACGGGCCCTTTGGTCGCGCTTGGCAGCGAAAGGTCCGTAGCAATCGTGTCCGGCATGAACCCTTGGTCGAGCGTCTGCCGCACGAAGGGAAACGTGAAGTGCATCCGTCCATGCGCGCAGTCAAAAATCACCCCCGCCTCCTGCGCATCCCACACTTCGCGCAGAATCTCTTTCTTTTCCGGTCCCATGATGCCGTACTGATAGCGATGCAAGCAGTGCGTCACGACATCCCCTGGCTTCATGAACGTGAGCACCTGTGGGATGGGCAGCAAGGCATCAGTGATATGCACCATCAACGGCACCTCGGCCATGTCCGCCGCCATGCGTGCCAGCCGCAACGGTTCGGTGCCCGCGGCATCCGGCACGACGTTGTTACTGAAGCGCAGTTTCACGCCAATGGCGAGATCGCGATTGTCACGAATCGTGCGCGCGCAGCCTTCCGGGTCCGCATAGTCGAGGTTCATCAGCTCACCAACCTGAAGGTGAATCAGCCCCAGCGCCGACAGATGCACGAAACAGCGCAACCGCACTTGGCACTGGTCCGCCACATACTGCCGTAGTCCAGGAAACGTGGCGGACCCGGAACTGCCCGCGTCCACTATGGTCGTGACCCCGCTCATCGAACAGCGTTCATCGGTCTTTGGCCCCATGTCGTGGGCGTTGATGAAGACATGCGCATGAATGTCGATCAGACCGGGACAAACGATTTTGCCGCTCACATCCAGCACCCGCACGGCCTCGGTGGCGGCGATCTCCGGCTGAACCGCGGCGATCTTCCCTTTGGTGATCGCTACATCCGCCTGCTGATGCCATGGCCAGCCTGGATCAATCACGTCCCCACCCTTGAGTAACAGATCGTATGGCATATGCACCTCCCTTTTTTTCGCGTTGAATTTCAGAATTGATACGTCAGCTTCACCACCGTTTCATCCCGCCGCCGATAGAGCCCCCCAAGCCCCCACCCCTCGTCGATTTGTCCACCAAAGCCCGGAGAAAAAAAGTAGCTTTGCGCGAGTCGCAGCACTACACTCGGAGTGACGTAGTAATCCACCAGCCACCCGAACTGACTGCTGTAGTGGTTGATCGGGTCCACCACCAGAAACGCCAACGGCAAGACCGTCCCTTTCCGATAGACCGTGCTCGCGGCGAGCGTCCCCACGACTTCCCAGTTTCGCACCTTGTCTTGTGGGGAAATTTGCCCCTGGAAGCGGGAAGTCCCTTCGGGAATGTATTGCCAGAAGACCTGGCTGGTCACGAAAAACGTGGTGCGGCGGTTGAGCAGACGAATCCACGTTGGGCGATCCACGCCCACGAATCCTTGCCACGCATCGCTCTTCTTGACGCCGAAGAGCCCACTGCGCACTGGGGCTCCGTGCTCATCAAGGATAAGAATTGGTTTGCGTTTATCCGCGAACGGTTTGCCGAACTCGTAGATCATCTCCATGCGCCACACGGCTTCGGTGTAGTTACTGTCGGCATAACTGGCGGAGAGTCCCAACGCGTGCACATACGGATAGTACGCCTCCGCGGGCAGGATGCCACGCGCGAGCAAGTCCGTGTTGCTGCTCGCGACCTCAAAACTCGACGCGCAACCCAACGCGCCGAGGCGACATTGATTGCGTCCGCGCAGACTGGTGGTATCCATCCCATCGTCTTGCGCGATGCGCTGATAGAGATAGTTCAAGGTCACCGACAATCCTTGCGGACTCGTCGAGCCAATGCGCACCCCAACCTGACTGTTCTCGCCGGGATTCTTGTCGTAATCGCCTTGGCGACCAAGGACCGTGCTATTGAGGAGCTTGAACGACCCGCCGGTCGGACTGCCAAGAAACGGATTCGGACTCGGCACGCTCCAAGGCCGCCCTGGTAGAAAGCCAATCTTCGCGGGCACCCAGTGGCCAGGGACCCAATAGGTCTCGATAAACGTGTCGATCATGGGACCCACTTTGCCGAGGCTGTAGATGCCCTTGATCATCCAATAGGGAATGCGCAGGTCATCCCACGTTTCGATCCCCAGACCGCCGCCATGCCACGTGGTATCCAGCGCGTTGGTGCGATCCAGAATGCGCAAATTGTCCGACTCGCCCCAGACCACCATCTGTCGCCCCAAGCGGAGCGTGAGCGGAATGTCGGCGAACTCAATGTCACTATAGGCTTCACGAAAGATACTCTCGAAGCGCAGCGCGTCCGCTGTCCCCCGTGTCAGGTCGGAGAACTTGCCATCCCGTCGGCCCGCACCGCGATACGGGAACGCTTCATGGCGCGGGCCGGGTTGAAAATCGTACACGCTGTCGTAGGCCCCGCGATACAACGTCACAAGATGTGCCCGCCGAATCCACGGCACCGACAAGATCTCAAACGCCTGGCCATCCTTAATCCAGTCATATTCCAACCGCAGACGGACGACGTTCCGTTGCTGGATGATCGACCACTTGTCTGGTTCTGGATGGCGAAAAATCTGCTGGGTTTGGAGATTTCCCGACAGGGAGAGCGGACCTAGTGTGAAATCCGCGGAGCTGGAAGAAAAATCAAAAATCAAAAGGCAAAGAGCAAAAGGCAAAAATACGGAAAGGAAATGACGGCAAGAGACCTGTCCTCGAATCTTCTTCTGCCTTGTGGTTCTCATTTTTGATTTTTGCCCTTTGCTTTTTGATTTGCTGAGGCTACTGCCCCCGTGCCATAATCCGGTCGAGGTTGAAAAAGTCGTCGGGCAAAGTCTCGAAGTAATTGACCTTCGAGACCACCGTCATTGATCCCAGTCGCTCCTCGTAGTCAATCATCGTCTCCCCCGCCCACAAGGGATAGCGAACCTGCTCGTTGCCCGGATTGTACTGCGGATTGCCGTAGGATTCGAAAAGCGTTTTTTGGTGCTTGCCCTGTTGATCGTAATAAAGCACGTACACCGGGACGAACATTTGCCGGTCGATATACAGCACCCGTTTGCTGTAGGGATGTCCGCTCGCCTTGGGTACGCCTTCGAGGATCAACATCTCCCGCAGCTCCCACGGATCCACGGGGTACCAATTGCCGCGTCCGCCAAACGTCGAACTCACGGCACGGACCCCAACCGGAGCCAATAGCCGCCGGGTGCCGATCAACTTCCACTCACAGGCGCGGATATAGCCCCAAAAGCCGAAGAAATCCTCGTTGAGAAACCCGGAGTCATACGATGCTTCGTCCTGTTTGAGAATGATCTTGCGAATCTTGCGGCTCGTCGGTGTGTAGAGCCAGTTGTCATCGTTGTAGCCATCTTGCACGTAGCGCAGTTTCACGCTCATCGAGTTCCTGAGATCATAGGGCGCGACAACGTGGAAGAACTCTTTGTACAGGACACCACCGTCCTCCCATTTGTTGGGATTCACGCCGTTGGCGTGCGGCCGGTGCATGCCGTAGGCGACGACATAATAGTTCTCGATCTCTCGCTCCGGCGGGCTCGATTCCGGCACGAGGCGAAAGGTGTTCCACACTTGCATCACATCGCCAAAATCACGATGGCGGACATTCCACGCGGCCTTCAGCCCGGCGTGCGGATCATTCGGCTCAAGCATCGGAAACGGTAACCCCGCCACATACCCTTCGAGTTCTCCGCTCTCACCAATACGAACGTGCTCCGCGTGTTTTTTCGTCGCCTCCATATAGGCATCACTCACAGGCAGGTCGGTGGTCTCTTGGATAGCGAAGGAGAATTCGCCTTGTTGAATCCGCTCCAGAATCTCCGGCGGCAAATAGTCCTTCGCCGCCTCCCAGGAGTCCTTGGAAATTATCGTCCCAGGGGCGAGGCCAGGAACCGTCGGCTTTCCAGCGGCGTAGGGAGAGAATGTGGACTGCACCACCGCGTCCGACAATTCGGCGCATGTGGCGGTCACGGTCAGTAACCACAAAGCTGTCACCACACTCGGCATGCGCATCCAGTCCATTGTTGTCATGGTTCCCCTCCTTGCTGCGTGACGCGCTCCTCCTCGCACGAAGCGTCAACGGAAATTCCCGCGCGAGCGGAAGAGCGGAGTCGCTCGAATACCACATCCAGCGTGGTGAGCAAGTAACTCCCAACCAGGAGCACCTTGTGCATTGCTCGTCTACACATTATGCGCAATGCGGAACAACTTACGTCTCCCCCCATTTATCCACATGCACAAGTTTCTTTAGCGGAATCTTCTTGGTCTTGGGTTTTTGCGGCTGCTCGGCGGGATACCCAATCGTGACGAGTCCAACGGGCCGGACATGCGGTGGTAACCCCAGCACTGTGGCGACTTCCTCCGAGTTATAGGAGCCGACGAAACACGCCCCTAAATCTTGCTCGACCGCGCCAAGTAGAATGAGTAACGTCGCGAACGAGGCATCGACCAAGCTGAAGAACGATCCACGGGTGCCGTATTCACTGCCCATACGCTGGATGTCGGCACAGGTCACGATCGTTACGGGCGCGGTCGCCACGGCGTTTTGATTCATCGCCGCTTTCGTTAATTGCGTCCGTACCTCGGGGTTTTTGACGACGATAAACTCCCACGGTTGCAAGTTACCCGCGCTCGGCGCCCGCACCGCATAGCGCAGCAGACGCTGAATTTTCTCTTCTGGCACCGGATCGGTTGTGTAGGCGCGCACCATCCCGCGGTGCTTCACGACCCAGGCGAAACTCTTCTCCAGGTTTTCCGCTTCGGCCTCTGGAACAATGAGTCCTGGGGTCAGAAGCGAGAAAGCCGCGGCACCTTGAAGGAGTTGGCGACGAGAAAGGGGCTTCCATCCACGATGCACGGTTCTCTCCTGGCAGGGGCAATGACATCAAGTCAGCAAGTTTCGCGTTTCGGGTTCCGAGTTCCCTCTCCCGGCTGGGAGAGGGCTAGGGTGAGGGGAGCAAGTGAACGTTCCTTATCTTCGCTCGTTCACCGATTCACGAAGCGCAGGTCGTTGCCCGCGCCGGATTGCGCGTGTCCCAGCGGAATCTTAGTGATCGGCGCTAGGGTGTCGGCATCGAACACCGCGATGTCATGCCAGTTCGCCCCCGCGTAGAGCTTCTTCCCGTCGGGATGTAGCAAGGGCGCGAAATAGGTGTTGGACAGCTCCTGCGTCTGTTCAACCCGGCGGGTCGTCGGGTCCACTTTCCACAGGTTGTTGTAGCTGTAGTAGACTTTGTTCGTCTTCGGCGAGAGGAAGCCTGTCAGATTGTAATTCTCGGCGCTAAACGGCTGCAATTCGGTAGTCTTGAGTTCTGGGGCGGGCTGCTTGAGGTCGAGCGAGGCGATACCGAGCGTCACTTGTCCCGTCAACGCATCACTGGTGATAATCCCAAAGGACACGAGAAAATCGTTCTCTTGATACGGACTCCACACCGGCAGTCCGTCGGTGCGGGCGATGCCGGTGATATTCCGATTCGCCAGCGGAATGCGATCAATCTCCGTCCCGCGCTCCGCGTCATAGACGAAGATGTCTTGCCCAATGCTGAAGACGTAGAGCCGTTTGCCATCCTTCGATGAGGCCATCGACATCACCTGCCGTGGCGCGGGAAAGGTTTTCACCACTTTGTTGGTCTTGAGATCAAAGACCTTGATGCGATTGTCCTTGGCGACAAAGCGGCCCGGCTCTTGTTTGACCGGCATCTCATGCACGAAGAGGCGCGTCCCCTGGGCATTCACATCAATGGCCATGGTGCGGACGAGTTCGCCCTCGCTGGCCAGTGGGAAACTCATCACCTGCTTCCCTTCATCCAGGTCCACCATCACCACGCTTTGCGCAAGATTATTCACGACGTAAGCAAACTGCGGATGCGCGGGGTTGGGGGCGATATTCATCGCCGGGCCACGCCCTTCGAGCGCGATGTTCTTCACCACCTTGTCGGTCTCGGTATCAATCACCACCAAATTGTTGGGATGCACCGAGGCAAGCAAGTACCATTTCGCCCAAGCGGAGTGAGGAAAAGAAAGCAACACGAGGGCGCACAGCGTGTAAAGGGAAAAGCGCGTGTGGATCACAACTCTCTCCTGGGCATAAAGCGTAAAACGTGAAGCGTAAAACGTAAGAAGACAAAGGCTTCCGCTGTTTTGTTCCCTTTACGTTTTACGCCTTACGTTTTACGTCTCAGTTCGCCTTCGGGAAAATAATCTCGAAATTCTTCCAGTCTTCCTGGTTCATGCCAGAGCAGGCTTTGGCCCATTCCGGTGAGCTTTGGAGGCTGTCGGGCACTTGCGCGGGCCACCAACACAGATTCGCGCAACTAAGGAGGTCCGCTTCCATTGGCGCGCACATGCCGTTCACGCCCCCCCACATGTTGGCTTCCCAGCCAGGGTTGAAGATCGTCGTGCAACCCGCAGGCTGCGCCATGCCGACGACATCTTCGTCTTGTTGTTGCGCGGCTTGGACCTGCTCGACCACTTCGGCTTTGTAATTCGCTGGTTTGAGGTGTTTCATCGCGTCCTCCTTCTTCATGTGAGTTCCCGTGGTGCATCGCCCCGTCCTCGCAGCACCGCAGTTTCGATAAAGCCCGGGTTTTGTTCTTGCAAAGTCATATAGACCTGAATGCCGTACTCCGTCCACTCCCGCAGGAACGTGCAATAGTGCAGATTCGGCAGCGCCGCGTCACCAAACTGCGTCATCGCCTCGTGATAACAACCACCGCCACACAATCCACGAATCCAGCAGGTCTGACACACCGGCTTGTTCTCGACATGCGCACTGTTGAGAAAGTCATTGAGCCGGTCATGCGCCAGTCCGGTTTTGACGTTGCCGTAGTGGTGCTCCTCGGTGCCGGGAAACCGGTGACACAGGTACACATCGCCGTTGCCATCAACATCAAGCAGACCAAGCCCGGCACCACAGGGAAACAGTTTGTTCGTGCCCGCGTATAAATCGGTTAGCATCGTACTCATGTTGGAGAAGCCTGTGTACTGATTGCGTAGCGCGCGTTCGATATAGAGCGCGCCCAGTTCACGAAACCCCGCGAGCACCTGACGGAGGTCAGCGGGATCAAGTCCGTGCTCGGCGCTGTCACTCGCGGTCACGGGAGAAAACCCGACCTCAAAGAAGCCAAGGCTCGTCAGATGTTCATAAATCCGCATGATCTCGACGGTGCCTTTGGTCACGGTCACCCGCGCCACCACCGGACGCGCGGTGTACCGTTCCATCAACCGTTTCACCCGTGCGACGATCTGCTCGTATGACCCCTTGCGTTCCCCACGGGTGTTCAAGAAAAAGCGGCGCTTGTCATGCAGTTCTTGCGGGCCGTCCATGCTGATCGTCAACCCAAAGCGATGCTCTTGAAAAAAATCGATGATCTCATCGGTCAGCAGCGTGCCATTAGTCGTGAGCGAAAAGTCCACTTTCTTGCCACTCGCCTCGCCCTTTTCCTTGGCGTACGCCACGACCTGACGCATCAACTTGAAGTTGAGCAGCGCCTCGCCACCAAAGAAGATCACGTTGACTTCTTGGTTATTGCCCGCCTTGGCGAAGAGAAAATCGATACTGGTGCGCGCCGTCGCCTCATCCATCTGCACGGGAGCAGCGCCATATTTCGCGGCGTCGGGTTCGTAGCAATAGGAACAGTGCAAGTTGCATTTGTTCGCCACATTCAGCACGAGCGAGCCGAGAGGAAATCGCGCGGTGTCCACCACCGGGCGAATCGGTTTGGGCGGCGGCTGTTCCGTCACGAAGACATGCAGCTTGAGTAGCTCCTGAATGGTTTCCTCGACCTCCACGGACGAGAAACGAGGTTGAAGCGTGTGCGTTACTTGTTCAAGCGTCAATCGTGACTGTGTTCGCGCGTAGGCAAGAATCTCTTCCGCCACGTGATCCAACACAAACAGCGACATGCTCTTGGCGGCCACCAGCACCTGCCGGTCACCAAAGGGCACGAGATGGGCGTTTTCGGGACGGAAGTGGAGATTCATAATAAATGCTCGGCTTTCAGCTTTCAGTTGTCAGCGGTCAGCAAAACAAAGACGAACGAGAAGGAATTCTCGAAAAGTTCCCCGGCGTCGCCCTTCCTCTTTTTCCCATTTCGTCCAACGTGTTCTTCTTGCTGAGAGCTGAGAGCTGACCGCTGAACGCTTTTTATTCGATCGGTTGAAACGAAAATTTTTCCGGCATCACCAACAAGTGAGCGCGCGCGCCCATCGGTCGTTTCGCCCCTTTCGGCGTATACCACGCCTCGATCCACACATCGCCGACGTTATGGTCCATCATGTGGCGCTGGGTATTGGGTCCGTCCTTGGCTGGCGTGAACAGCCCATGCTCGTCAACGGCGCCAACAAAATGCACGTCATCGTCATTGAGCCGTTTCACATACTCCTCCAGATTCCATTTGGCGGGCGTCACGCGGTGCAATTTCACATCGTCCTTGGTCCCCTTCAAGCCATCCGGGCCATTGAGATAAGCGAACGCCTCGAACTGCTGGAACATCTTTGGCGCGCGCTCGCCACCTGGCCGCGAAAACGCCCGTTCTGGAGAGAGCCGAATGTAATCAATCGCGCGATAAACATAGAGAGGCATCGTTCCCGTCGCGCCCTGAATTTTCGCTTGTCGCGCGCTAACGGACGCGCCTTTCGTCACCGAGACTTCAGCGATGATGGTATCGTCGCCACTCTGCGTGAGCGAGTGCACGCGCACTCCAGCTCCC
>JABFSC010000546.1 GCA_013140885.1 Deltaproteobacteria bacterium
CATCTTCTCATGCGTCATGCGTGTTAGTTCTTGGCCGGTGGTGAGCTCCCACACTCGCGCGGTGTTGTCGCGGCTCCCGCTCACCACGTAGCGACCATCCGGGCTTATGGCGACAGTCTCGACTAACTTGTCGTGGGTCATGTGGGCGACTTCTTTGCCGGTGGCGAGCTCCCACACTCGTGCGGTGTGGTCGTGGCTTCCACTGACCAGAGAGCGACTATCGGGGCTCACGGCGATGGAATAGACCCGCCCGTCGTGTTTGACCCGAACAACCTCTTTGCCATTCGCGATGTCAGTCACGATGACGGATTCCCCGAAAGCACCTGCCACCATCTTACTGTCAGGGCTGAAGCTGAGGAGCCGAAAAGCCGGGACCGATAATGATGCCAGGGGCGGGAAGGGCCAGGCCGCGAGACCACCGCTCAACATCAGACAGGCGGTCAACGATACCCACGGTCGCCATCCTAACCAGGCATACCCACCCGGAAACAGCGCACGGAGAAAAGTTCCTGGAGCTGTGGGGGTCAATGCGCTCAAGCGCTTGCGTGAAAGAAAGCGTACACAGACGTAATCTTGGAGGGGGCTGCCCTCTGGTGCCTCACGAATCAGCGTTGAGATGCTCCGCCGCCGTAACCACCAGCTTCGCAGCCGCACCCACCATGATTGTTGGTGAGGTGCCTCATCGGTTGCCACTCGTAGGGAAAAACTGGTGGTCGTTGCGGTTCCAACCGAGGACAAGATGTCCATGAGCACTCTCCGCACCTGTTCGGCCTCGGCGGGCGTGAGCCGTTGTAACAATGCCTCACGGAGCCAGTCGGGGATGAATGCTTCTCGTAACCACACCAGTGGGGCGAGCAGCGGCAAGAGGCGTTCAATATCTTCGCTGTTGGAAAAGAGTCCAACCCCCAGTCGCAGGGTGAATCCCCAATGAATTTCTGGATAGGCGGCGCATGCCGCGAGCCAGAGAAATCCTTGGCTGCCCAACGTCTTTTGCAGGTCCTCGCATAACCGAGTGAGCACGTCCGGCGCGGGTGCTCGACGTTCGAGCCAACGGCCAACCGTCCGTTTATACATGAGCGGTTTCGTCGTGGTGGTGTCCGCCCTGTGTATGCGCGGCGAGGTCCCGCTCTGAAAGACTTCGGTGAGGATGAGGAAGCCCGCGCGTGAGAGTGGGATGATGGAGAATCCCAATTTTTCCAGGATCCATTCGGCTCGCCCCCAGTGCTCCGGCGGCTCTGGGGTGAAAATGAAGCGCTCTTCCCATGTCGTCAAATGTTCCATCCATGCCCGTGGTAGACCAGTCAGCCCATCGAATAAGAGTGACGGCGTGCAAAAGAGTAACAAGCGGTGGGTTGGGGTTCTGAGCAGTAATTCTTCGAGCGCGGTTACTTGCAGTGCATTGGCAGTCACTAGCGCGGCACTGCTTCCCCTGTGGATGACTCCGCCACCCTCGATATGCCGCAGCATCGTCGGGTCTCCATCAAATTCATACTGGTCAATGAGTACATCGCTTTTCACTAGGTCGGTCACGACTTGCAACGCGAGTTGCGCTTGATGGTCGGCGACACTGGTGCGATCAACAAGCACCAGGTATTCCGGTTCGACACGAGAGCCGAAAATCGGAAAGAACAACCCTCCCCATTGCGTCGTGACCTCAACCGTTTTTATCGTATCCAACACCGTTGAATGGACCTGACGGCGACGGCGGAGACTCTGGGCGAACCGCCGCAGCGGGACCGAGGGCAGTAACGCGGCGGTTCCTCCAGGTAGCACCACTTCGCGGAGCATTGGTGGGGTGTGACTCGTTAAACGCTGGAGGACTGGACGTCGTCGCCGTCGTCGCATCGTCCACAACAGCCAACTCGTGATAGGCAGGAGGCCCACGAGTATATTGGTCCATATCAGCCGCTCCCACCACGGAGACGGAGGCGCGAGGTCGGAGGCATTGAGACGCCACAAGGGGTCTAGCCGCGCCACGTGTGAGCCAGCTTCCTCGCGCAGTTGGATGACTGGCTGCTGTGCGCTTCCTTGCCGGGGGAGGGAGAGCAACTCAATATCATCAAGGGCAACCGCGAGCGGGAGCGTGAGTCCTTTCAGAACGCGGCTCCACCAAGTTGCTTCCAGATCAATGTCGCCCACCGTGCGCGTGCGCGACGCATAGCCCTCCGCGACAATGACCACTTCTCCGGGCAGCTCGCGAGCCGTGAAAGAAAGGGCGAATTGTCCATTGGCATCAGTCCGCGTTTCGCGTTCACCAAGCGTCACGCGCGCTCCCGCGAGTGGTGCCGCTTTCGCGACAACACGGCCAGTGAGTTCGCGTGCGCGAAACTCTTGCCAGCAGAGCCAGCTCAGTACCGAGACGAAGACGGCGAACAATGCAAGGACGACGATCCTTCGTCCTTGCGGTTGAGTAACGTCTGGTTGTGAGGATCGAGATCGTTTGTTGGTGAGAGGTTGAGGGGGCAAGCCAAACCGCTTCTCGCTCCATTCCTGGTAGAGGGGCGCGAAAGTCCGCTGTTCATCCGGTGTGGTGCAGAAGATCGGCGCGAGCACGGTCCGTAGGCGAGCATGAGGAATCTCCTCGCCGATTTCGCGCAGCGTATCAAGCACTTGCTGGGCGGCGAGGATTTGTTGAGTGGAGACGTGAAAACTTGCCCGCCGCAGTTCTTCTCCGAGGTCAACCAGATCTTCCGTATGCAACATGGGAATCGGTTTCTATGGTTGCTCCAGATAGTTCTCGACGAACCGCTGGAGTTCCTCCAAGTCGTCTCGGGTCTTCGCCAAGGTGCTCAGGCTTTTACGGAGAGGGACGGGGCACTCTTTCAACGCCTGATTTGCCGCGGCTCCCCACTGCACCAACGACTGGAGCCAGTTAATGAGTTCGGCCGATGCCGGAGTTTTGCGGAGATTCAGGTTCTGGACCTGGAGGAAGAAGTCAACGGCCGATTCATGCAGCTTCGTACCACGAGGCGTTGCTGGTGATTCGGACATGCGGCTCCGCACGATGGCGAGCAGTCGTTCTCGGCTTGGTCGGGGAATGTGGTAATAAATGCAGCGGCGTAAAAAGGCGTCGGGAAGGTTCCGTTCTGAATTACTGGTGAGGATCAGGATTGGGCGGAGCGCGGCGTCCGCGCTGATTTCGCTGTTGTCCAGTTCAGGAATACGGAAACTCATGTTTTCGACTTCGTTGAGGAGATCATTGGGGAAGTCGCGCGGCGCTTTATCGATTTCGTCAATCAACACGACCCGCCGTTGCTTGCCTGGATGCTGAAACCCTGGCGTCAAAACGTGCTCGACTTGGTGCGGTTCCCGCGACAGCAGAATCGCCTGGCCGAGTGCGTTATAGGTCATATAGTCGCGATTGGCCTGGCTTCCGGAGTTCGTATTGGCGGCATGAAAGCGCCGCAGCGTATCGTAGCTGTAGAACAAGTCACGCGCGCTGCTGGTCGATTTCGTATCAAACCGCAGCGGGCGACCCAGCCCCAACTCCCACGCGACCCGATACGCGAGTTGCGTTTTGCCGGTGCCCGGATCGCCAGTCAACAATAATGGTTGCCCAAGCAAAAGGGCCACGTTCACGGCGTCAACAAGCGGAGTGTCTATCAAATAGCCCGCCGGATCGGTCTGTTTGCCACGGTCGAGCGTTGGCAACACCACCGCTTGAGCCGGTGGGTGTGTAGCTTGACCATCAATGAATGGGAACTTCATGGGGTCCTCCTTCTCATGGCGGGGTCGAAGTGGGCACGATCACGACGGAAGCAGCTCCAGCAATTTCTCATACAGTTCATCCATCGGGAGATTCGGGCGACCAGCAAACAGGTTCATCACTTCACGCTGGGGCACGAACGGGACATGGTGCTTCACTTGGTCATAGTCAAGCCAACGAAAGACGTGTTCTGGTGTCGGTGAGGTAAGGGGTGGCAGTTCGACAAAATGGAGGCGTGGATCGCCGTGATATTTCTCGCGGCAAGATTGGAGTTCCTCGCGAAGCACGCGGTCGCCATCCGCGGTGGAGGGGCGAGTCCGCCAGGGCCACCATCGCCGCCAGCCCTGCTCGGGTGCTTCTTGTGGGGCTGTGTCCTCGTAGTGGAAGCAGACCAGAAAGCTCACGAGCAATCCCTCTGGCAGGTCGGGAAATTCGGCCACATACGCGCACGTTTTCTCGAGCAGAGTTCCTTGCCCGCGCATCTGTTCCGAGGACTGCACGGACAGCACCGGCACCAACGCCTTGAGTTGATGGCGGCGGGCGAATTCCACGAGGAAGCGATCGTCCTCCTGATACGCCACTTGCAGTCTCTTGGCCAAGGCCATTCGTAAGGTGATACCGAAGTCGCGCTGCGACTGATTGGCTCTGAGCGCCTCGTTGATGCGGACCACTTTGCCCTGCCCACGAACGCTCGCCAGTGTCAGGATATCAAGAAGGGACTGGAGCTCGAGGCGGTTGACGTAATGGCCATGGCCCTCCAGCTCGTGCCCGTGCACGATAAGCACCGATGGGCGCGTCCGCTTCTCACGAAGGGTTGGCACCAGGGCGGTCTGGAGTTCCTGGTCCTGCTGCTCTCGGTCGCAGAGGCATGGGAGCAATTCCGGCTGAATCGCCCGCGGGTCCTGGTGCCGAGATCGGCGCGCTTTGCTGGTCAGCCATTTCTGGACGTCCTGTTTGACAAAGGTGCGCAGCTCATCTTGGGTGGTGAACCAACGAATCGTCACCCCTTCGCGCACGTGGGCAATCCCATCCAGGAACTGTTGTAACTCGGAGTCACGCTGTTCCACGGCCACGCGCTTCTCGAATATCAATCGATCCATGCCGAGATCACCAGCGGTTTGGTATTCTTGCATCGTGTACTCGCCATACCCCCGCCAAAAAAGACCGATGTAGAGGTCCGCTTCGCGCAGCTCCTCGACAAAGGTCTGTTCGATCGTCGTTTCGCGAGCACCGGCATCGGCTTCAAAGACAAAGGTGGCGATGAAGAGCTCTTTCAGCGCCGTCTGAATCGCTTGGCGCTCCTCCGCGAGTTCGGCCATCTTCGAACTGACAAAGACCCGGAGATTTCTCTGATCGAATTCCATTGCTATTAGGCATCCGTCAGGAGCGTCCGTGTATCCAGATGGATGAAAGCCGATCCACGCTCTTTTGCTCGGTTGACCATATCTTCAGTGCCCCCAGGCCCGTCCTCCACGTCGCCATTCCATAACGCGATCAACGTGAGATTGTCGTTCGACTTCGTCAACGCGTGCTGGAGCATCCACAGATTGGAGCGTTGCCAAATAGTGTACTCGTTTTTCGCGCGCAACCACCGTGGCAACTCGTCCGCGTCAGCGAGGATGATCGGCGTGTTCACCTCGCACAGGCGCTGGAAGCGCTCCACCCATTGCGCACCACTATCGGCGACCGAGGCCGCGCGATAGGCATCTTGTGGTAACGCGAGGTAGAGCAGGGTCGGAATCCCAAGTTCCTGGCAGACCTCGTGAAACAGGATGTCGCCCCCAGAAGCGCCACCAGCAATGCCCAAGAGTGGGCCAGTCGCGGTTTTCCGCTCCGCTTCCACCGCCTCGTGGATCAACGCGCGCGCTTGGGTTTCCTTGCTCCGCGGGAACCGTGGCTTCTCACGCCCTTCGGCGTCGATGCGATGGCCAGTGAAAAGGATGACGCGAGGGGCGGCCTGCTCTGGGACTTTTTCAATCCCCGACGGTGCCACATGTTGCAAAGCCGCCTGAGTGTTGTCCGTCAGAATACCGAGCTGTTGATAGAGCACTAACTGATTACGGGCCGATTCTCGTGCCTGTGCGTCCGCCCCCGCTAGGGCACTCTTATAGGCTTGTCCGATGCGGCTTGTTCGCGTGGAAGCCAAGAAGCTGAGGTCGGCGGCGCTGATCTCCGCCCACGTATCCGTCTGCTGCGTGCGTGCGAGGATGGCGCGTTTCGAGGCAATCGCCAATTTGACTCCCGCGGCCAAATCGGCTGCCAGTCTTTTGAGCTTTTGCAGCGTGAGGGGCGCGTCTTCCGGTGCGTCGAAATTATCCTCCCAGACCGTCGGCTGCACCTGCGCGAGTTCCGTCAAGATCGTCAGCATGGCCAAAGCATTGAGTCCCGAATAAAAGTGATTCCGGTCTTCGCTGAATCCTTGACAATAGAGATGATAAGAGCGCTCAAGGTGGGGGGACATCAAGGCGGAGGCCTGTCTCGCTTCGAGGTCTTGAAGATGTTCCCAGTCCCTTGTCCAGAGCGTCTTCGCGTTACGGGCCTTGAGCGCGAGAATTTCCGCTCGCGCCTCGTTGGTGATCGCTCGACTCTGGAGCGCGCGCTCGACCGCCTGGTCGGAACTGACCATATCGCCTAGTTTCTGATACACGGTCGCGAGTTGGGTGTTCGCTTCCAGGTCCATGTCGTCGTATTCGCGCACGGCCTTCCAGGTGGTCTTGGCGCCGTGCCAATCCTTCAAACGAAACTGCGCCATGCCAATCAGGCGTAACCCCGCCGCTCGCCACGCGAAGCCTTCGAGTTCGCAGGTGAGCAGCGCGAGGTCCGCCGGACTTTTCCTGGCTTCGGCCTGTTCCACTTCTTCGCGAAAATCCAACGGGACAATCAGAAACTTGTCAGGGTCCGCCGGTTCGAGGTCTGGGAGCAGTTGATAGACGGGGCTATCCTGTTGTTGTGAGTCCAAAGTCGCTTCGAGTGCCCTGGCGAGCGCGCCAACACTGGCGGCGGGGTCGTTGGCATCATAAGGCAGGTATCGGTCTGTTTTCAGATCAAAGGGAACGTCGTCACCCGCTGATTTGAGGAGGAAGGTGCGCTTGTCTCGAAGAGCATGGCGGAGTCCCAATTCATAAAAAACATTGGCGTTGTGAATGGAGACGTCCGCGATCACCAGATCCGCGATGAGCAAGAGCTCGAACATATCCGTGCGGATGTTCCCTTGTTGAACAAATTCCCCAGTGGTTCCTCCCGTCAAACCAACGGCCCGCATTGCTGGACGAATTAACTCGGTTTCCACGCGGTCAAAATTGATGTTGTTCTTTGTCCCGAATGGGCGAACGATGAACACGTTCATGGACTGCTTCTCCTCGGTTGCTGGTGTATGGGGTGTTTGGCCCACGCCCTCCGTTCATCCAACCTGAAGCAATTCTCGTGGCAATGAAATCAACCGCTCCGCTCCGGTTTCCGTCACCAACATGCTTTCTTCGAACGCCACGGCGCCAAAGCCGAGTTCGTGCACTTCCAAGTCGAGGTTAATCACCATCCCCGGTTCCAACGTGAACGAGTGCAGTCGCCCGCCCCACGCACCGGGAATCTCGATGTGTTCAAGCCCCAGGCTGTGCACGATGGCGATGCGAAATTGGCCGTGCCCAGCTTGGCGGATGGTATCGACGGCGAGCGCGCGTAAGGCCGCGGTCGATACGCCTGGAGCGATTTTTTCATACGTCGCGAGCACTCCCGCTTGCACGGCTGACCAATAGCGTTTCAATTTCGCTGATGGGTCGCCAATCACACAAGTGCGTTGCAGATCGCCAAAGTAGCCTTGGTAGGTCAGCATCGCGTCAAAAGCGATAGGTACGCCGGGTGCGAGAGGGTAGGGGACACTCGTGCGCAATGGGCCCGCCGCTTTCGCGCCCGCGCCACCGAGCATGGAGAACGGGCGCGCTTTTTGTGACAGCAGATATTGCCGCCATGCGCGCGGGACCTCCGGCCATGCTACTCCCGTTTTCATGGCCGCAAGGGCCGCTTCGATGGCGGTCTGGTTGATGGAGGCGGCGCGGCGCAGGAGCGTGAGTTCCTCGGCGGTTTTAACCAAGCGGATACGCACTAGCAGGTCCGTGGCATCGACCGGCTGGAGGTTCTTGAGCGTCTCTTGCACGAGTTGGCCAAAGCGGATGTCGTCAAAGCCGACGCGAGCGTTGGCCAACCCCATCCGTCGCAACGCGCGCGCGACCGCGCGGATGCTGCCCGCCGACCCGTTGGCGGTAACGGCGTCGGAGAGCAACAGGTTGATGTTGGTATCCTGCTCATCCAACGGCTCATCCACCGAGGCGTCGAAGACCGCGATGGATTCGTTATCAAACGAAAAGTGATACGCCTGCACCGGCATCCAGCTTGGTCGTTCAGCGAAGAGCGACAGTTCCAGGTCGGGTAGAATCAGCGCGGGTTCCGTGTCTGCGTCACGCGGCAGAATGGCGGCGGCTGTCCACGGCACATCCTTTGGTTCCGCCGCGTCATAGTCGCTGAGGTAGTACACATTCGGCGAGGCGACGGCGACGAGCGCATCAAGCTGGTGCTCGCGCATGAACGCGATGGCTCGGTCTTTGTTCAGTAACATGCGGGTCTCCTTCCCAAGGGGATCGACGGATTATACCCTTGGGTCATAACCGAAGCGTACGCAAAGGAGAAGCACGATGAGCCAACCATTTCCCGACGATCCATTCTTACGCGGCAACTACGGTCCCTGGCCGATGGAGGGCGATATGCACGACCTGGTGGTGGACGGCGAGATTCCACGTGAACTGGATGGCACCTTGTATCGCAACGGCCCCAATCCGCAATTCGCGCCCCGTGGTCGCTATCACTGGTTCGACGGCGATGGCATGGTGCACGCCTTCACGCTCCGCGATGGCAAAGCCCATTATCGGAATCGCTGGGTGCGGACCTTGAAATTCAACTTCGAGCGTGAACACGGGGAGGCGCTCTTTGGTGGGCTGAGTGATTGGACCAACACCGACCCGCGTGCCGAAGGCGTGTTCCCGAATGCCGCGAATACCAACATTATCTTTCATGGCGACAAGTTGCTGGCGCTCTGGGAAGCCGGGCCGCCGCACGAGCTTGATCCCCAGACGTTGGCGACCATTGGCCCATACGATTTCAATGGTCACCTCCTGAGCCCAATGACCGCGCACCCGAAGATTGACCCGCAAACGGGGGAGATGCTGTTCTTTGGCTACAGCCCCTTTCCGCCGTATCTCCACTATTATGTGGCCGACGCCACCGGCCAGATCACGCGGAGTGAAGAGATCGAGGTGCCCGTGTCCACGAT